>NZ_JBFATR010000004.1:0-239358 GCF_040678395.1 Streptomyces sp. NPDC052687
TGCCGACCTCCTCGGCCTTCGCCGAGCCCCGCTTCGGCCGGTTGGGCTGTGCGGCCCTGGTCGCGGTTGCGTCCCTGGGTCCTGGCGCTTTCGTGGTGCGGGGTCCGGCCGGGCGGGGCGGGCGGGGCGGTTCGTCCGGGCGCGGGCCGGGCTGGTCACGGTCGGTCCGGCCGTCGCCGAGCGGGAGCAGTATCCGCGTCTCCAGCCGCTCGTAGACGATGGACGTGCGGACGTCGGCGACCTCGCGGCGCTCGGTGAGCTGGTCGATGACGAAGTCGTACAGGTAGTCCGTGTCGGGCACCGCCATGTGGATGAGGAAGTCGTCGCTGCCGGTGGTGACGAAGATGCCCACCACCTCCGGGCGCATCCGCACCCACTCGCGGAACCCCTCCAGCACCTTGCGGGACGGCGGTCGTATCCGCACCGCGATCAGGGCCTGGATCGGGCGGCCGATGGCCTCCAGATCGACCTCGGCCGTGAAACCCTTGAGGACCCCCTTGCGCTGGAGGGCGCGCAGGCGTTCCAGGGAGGTGGACGGGGCGACCCCGGCGGTGGCGGCCAGTTCGCGGTTGGTCTGCCGGCCGTCGCGCTGTATCTCGCGGAGCAGCAGGCAGTCGAGTTCGTCCAGTTCCATCCGGTTCCCCCTGGGTTGTGGACGCGCTATCTACCCCTCTCGCAAAAGGATGCCCGACAATGCATATTCACACGTACGGTCTGTCCGTACGTCCTCGACTCTGACGGAAAGACGTCACGGCTGTTCGGCGGGCACGGCGGAGGCGGGCAGGGCGTCGTCGGCGGGGTCGCGCACGGGGCCGGTGATGGGGGCAACGGCCGCCGGGGGCCGGTGTGCCCGCGTACGCAGGCGGCTGAGCACCCCGGGCGGGACGCTCACCGACACCAGGCCCACCAGCAGCAGGGCCATCCCCGCTTCGGCCGCAACCGACAGCCGCTCGTCCAGCACCAGCAGGCCCAGCACCGCCGCCACCAGGGGCTCGGCGAGACTGAGCGTGCCGGCCGTGCCGGCGGTCACCCGGCGCAGCCCGCCCACGAACAGCATGTACGCCACGGCGGTGGCGACCACGCCCAGCCAGAGCAGCAGCGCCGGCCCGGACCCGGTGGCCAGCCCCCCGGTGTCGCGCACCACGGCCGGCAGCAGCACCACACCGCCGGCCAGCAGGGTCGCGGCGACCGCGGCGGGCATGTTCGCGCCACGGTCGGAGAGCCGCTTGGCGGCCACCGTGTACAGGCCGTAGCAGACGCCGGAGAGGATGCCGAACACCACTCCGGAGCCCGCCACTTCGGCGCTGCCCGGCGCGAGCAGCAGCACACAGCCGGCGACGGCCGCGGCGGTGCCGACCGCCCAGGCGGCGGTGAGCCGTTCCCCGGTCACCACGCGTGAGCACACGCCGGTGGCGACCGGGGCCACCCCGAGCGCCACGGCGGTGGCCAGGGCCGCGCCCGTGCGGTCGACCGCGAACATGAACCCGGCCTGGTAGACGGCGGTCGCGAGGGCGGCCAGGGCGATCCACGGCCACACCGGCCGGGTCAGCAGCAGCCGCAGCCCCGAGCCGCGGCCGGCCATCAGCAGGGCGGCCGCCGCCAGCACCAGGCCGCCGATGAGCAGACGTAACGCTCCCAGGGACACCGGATCGGCGCCGGTGTCGGCCCACACCTGCGCGGGTCCCACGGTGCCCCACAGGCAGGCCGCGGCCAGTACGGGCAGGGTCCCCCGGGTGAAGTGGGAGCGAGCATGAGGTTCGGTCATGGCTCACGACGCTAGGTATCCGTTGGGCCCATGTCGACAGACGCCGAACTTCCTTCGACGACAGGCGAACCGGCCCGCAGATCCTCGAACCGCCGCCCGTGGCACGCCCCTCGCGGGGCAACGAAGTGCGGCGGCCGCCCCGGCTCACGCGGGCCTCACAGCGTGCGCGGCAGCCAGGCGGCCCGGCGCCCCTCGTACGCCCCGATCCGGTCCTCGTGCAGCAGGGTCGCGCCGATCTCGTCCAGCCCGTTCAGCAGCCGGAACCGGCTGTAGTCGTCCAGCGCGAAGGAGGCGCCCGCCCCGGCCGCCTCGACCCGGCACCGCTCCAGGTCGACGGTGAACACGGTCGCCGGGTCGGCCTCCGCGACCGCCCAGAACCGCTCGGTATCGGCCTGGCTCAGCCGCACCGGCAGCAGCCCGTTGCCGATCGCGTTGCCCCAGAAGATGTCGCTGAACGACGGCGCCAGCACGGCCCGGAAACCGTGGTCCATCAGCGCCCACACCGCGTGCTCACGCGAGGAGCCGATCCCGAAACCCGCCCCCGCGACCAGCACGCTCCCGCGCGCGTACTCGGGGCGGGCCAGCAGATAGTCCGGGTCGTCCCGCCACTCGGCGAACAGCGCGTCGGCGTACCCGGTGCGGCCCACGCGCTTGCAGTACTCGCCCGGGATGATCTGGTCGGTGTCGACGTTGGTGCGGCGCAGCGGCACCGCCGTCCCCTGGTGCACGGTGAACTTCCGCATGTCTCCCGCTCCTCGGGTCTCCTCGGCGTCCTGCGCGCCGTACGCGGCACGAACGTAGGAGCCGCGTGCCGCCCGCGGCCGAAGGTCTTGCACTGAGCGGAAAGGCCGGGCCGGGGCCGGCGGCGGGCGTGCTCCACTGAGGTGGCCGGGGCATGCCCCCCATCGCTCTCCCCTCTCCCTCCCCCTCCGCCCCCTCACCCCCAGCCGTGGAGCCGTACATGCCGCTGATCGAGGTCACCGTGGCCGAGGGCCGCTCCCCGGAGCGGCTGCGCGCCCTGATGGCCGCCGTGCACCGGGCGGTCCGGGAGTCGCTGGAGGTGCGGGACGAGCAGATCCGCGTCCTGGTCCGCGAGGTCCCCGCGCACCTGTGGTCGGCGGGCGGTGTGACGCTCGCCGAGCGGGCCGCGCACGGCCGCGCCCCGCAGGACGCCCCCTATGAGCAGCCGATCGGAAGGTGAGTCGCCCGGTATGAGGAACGTCGCGATCCAACGGCCCAGCGGTATGCCCGTCCACCGGTACCGGGCCTACCCGCCGATCGGACTTGCGGACCGCAGCTGGCCCGACGCCGTCATCACCCGGGCCCCCCGCTGGTGCTCGGTCGACCTGCGGGACGGCAACCAGGCGCTGGCCGACCCCATGGACCCGGAGCGCAAACTGCGCATGTTCCGCCTGCTGGTGGACCTGGGCTACAAGGAGATCGAGATCGGCTACCCCACGGCGAGCCAGGCGGACTTCGACTTCGCCCGCACCCTCGTCGAGCGGGACCTGATCCCCGACGACGTCGTCGTGCAGGTCGTCACCCCGTCGCGGGAGGACTTCATCGAGCGCACCTTCCAGGCCGTGGAGGGCGCCCCGCACGCCATCATCAACCTGTACAACTCGACCTCGGCGCTGCAGCGCAGGGTGGTCTTCCAGCTCGACCGGGACGGGGTGCGCGAGCTGGCGGTGGCCGGCGCCCGGCAGTGCGTGAAGCAGGCCGAGGCGACACCGTCCACCGAGTTCACCTTCCAGTACTCGGTGGAGTCGTACACCGGCACCGAACTCGACTTCGCGCTGGAGATCTGTGACTCCGTCAACGAGGTCTGGCAGCCCACCCCCGACCGCCCCACCATCATGAACCTGCCCGCCACGGTGGAGATGTCCACGCCGAACGTGTACGCGGACTCCATCGAGTGGATGCACCGGAACCTGGACCGCCGGGACGCGGTCGTGCTGTCGCTGCACCCGCACAACGACCGCGGCACCGGCATCGCCGCGGCCGAACTGGGCTACATGGCGGGCGCCGACCGGATCGAGGGCTGCCTGTTCGGCAACGGGGAACGCACCGGCAACGTCTGCCTGGTGACCCTCGCGCTGAACCTGTTCACCCAGGGCGTCGACCCGATGATCGACCTGTCCGACATCGACGCGGTCAAGCGGGAGGTCGAGGCCTGCAACCGGCTGCCGGTCCACCCGCGCCACCCCTACGGCGGGGAGCTGGTGTACACCGCGTTCTCCGGCACCCACCAGGACGCCATCAAGAAGGGCATGGACGCCCTCGCCCGCGACGCCGAGGCCGCGGGCGTGCCCGTCGACGAGCACCCCTGGGAGGTGCCGTACCTGCCGCTGGACCCGAAGGACGTCGGGCGCACCTACGAGGCGGTGGTCCGGGTCAACTCCCAGTCCGGCAAGGCCGGTCCGGCCTATGTGCTGCACCGCACGCACGGCTTCGACCTGCCGCGCGGACTGCAGGTCGAGTTCTCCCGCGCGGTGCAGCGGCGCACCGACGAGCTGGGCGGCGAGGTCACCGCGGCGGAGCTGCTGGAGCTGTTCGAGCGGGAGTACCTGTTCGCCCTGCCGGAGACCGGCACACCGGGCGACGGCGCGCCCGGCGTGACCGTGCTCGAGTCGCACACCCGGCCGCGCACCACCGGCGACCGCCCGCGGACCGTCGCCTACCTCCGGTACGCGGCCGGCGGCGCGGAGCGGTGGAGCGTAGGCCTCGGCGACGGCCCCGACCAGGCCCTGACCGCCGCCCACGAACGGGCCCGGCACACCGCCGCCCGGCTCGCCCCCGGCTGACCCCCGCAGAGTTCGGGCCGGCCGGCGGCGGCACGTCACGCCGCCGTGCCCCGCCGGACCGGCACGAGCGATCCCGTCCCGACGACCCCGCAGGAAGGAGGTACGCCATGAAGATCGAGCGTGTTCACGAGGAGGGCCTCGTCAAGGAGTGGCACACCAACGTCATCTGACGACGGACCCAGCGCACCACCGTGGCGGGGAGGCGGCCGGCCGTCTCCCCGCCACGGCGGCGGCCCGGACCGTCCCCGCTCCCGACCACCCGCCACCAGAACAGGAGACGCCGGATGCGGCGACCCAGGGTCAAGGAATTCCTGCGGATCTACCACGTCGCGGGGGAACCCCACCTGTACATAGGGATCGGACCGGAGAAGTTCCGGATCATGGATCCGACCGAGGAGATGGTCTCGTTCGTCCTGGACCTCGACGGCACCCGCACCCGTGAGGAACTGCGCGCACGCTACCCCGAGACCGAGGACTGGCTCGCCGTCCTCGACTCCCAGGGCGTCCTCGACGACGCCGCCGTGACCCCGCCGCTCGACCCGGACGACCTGCGGCGCTTCAGCCGCCAGATCAACCATCTGCGGCTGTACGACCGGGACGACTGGAACGGCTACGAGGGCATGCGCCGGCTGCGCGAGGCCCGCGTCGTGATCATCGGCACCGGAGCGGGCGGCACCACCCTGCTGCGGCTGCTCAACGCGGCCGGCATCGGCACCCTGGAAGCGGTCGACTTCGACACCTTCGCCGAGGAGAACCTGCCCACCCACCCCACCTTCGACGAGCAGGACGTCGGTGTGCCCAAACTGGACGCGCTCGAACGCCACCTCGCCCTGCAGAGCTCCCGCTCCCGGTTCATCGCCCACCACACCCGCATCGAGTCCGCCGACGACATCGTCAAACTCGTCGACGGTGCCGACTTCTTCTTCAACGCCTACGACCGTCCCCGCAACAAGGCGATCCGCTGGTCCAACGAGGCGAGTCTGCGCACCGGGGTGCCGTTCGGGCAGATCGGCATCACCAACAAGGGCGCGCGGGTCGGCCCCACCATGATCCCGGGCCGTACCCCCTGCATGGAGTGCGTCGGGATCCGCGACCTGGACGTGCTGCGGCCGGAGAAGTCGGGCAGTCTCACCGGCACGCTGGTGTCGATGGTCGCCGGTATCGCGGTCAACGAGGTCATCGGCCTGGTGTCCGGCGCGAAGGACACCTCCCGCACCGCGGGCCAGAGCCTCTACGTCAACGCGGAGACCCTGACCTTCGACTTCACCCCGTTCGCGTTCCGGGACGACTGCCCGTGCCGGGAGGGACGACCGCCCCGGTGACCGCGACCCACGACAACGCGCCGCCCGCCACGGAGTGGGCCGGAGTGCGGCGGCTGGCCCGCTCCTGGGTGCCGACCGCGCTCGGCTCCTCCATGCTGGCCTGGGAGATCCCGCTCGTCGCGGCGATCACGGCCCGGACGGCCGACGGGGCGAGCGCGCTCGCGGCGCTCGGCGCGGGCCTGTCCGTGCTGTTCGTCGTCAACTCCCCGGCGCTGGCCCTGGCGCCGCTGACCGTGGCGGAACTCGCCGGGCAGGGCTCGCGCAGGCTGCTGCGCCGGGCCGTGGGCACCGGCCTGGCGGGCTGCGCGGCCCTGCTGGTGCCGGCCGCCCTGCCCGGCGTCTCCACGGGCTTCCCCGCACTGCTCGGGCTGCCCGCCTACCTGCACGACGCCTTCCGCATCTGCCTGCTGTCGTTCGCGACGGCACCGCTCGCGGTCGCGCTGCGCCGGTACCGGCACGGCCGGCTGATCGCCGCCGACACCACCCGCCCCATCGCCGTGGCGACCGGCATCCGCATCGCGGCGACCACCCTGGTCGCGCTGGCCGTCTGGCGGGCGGGCCTGCCCGCCGCGGCCACCGGCGGCGTCGCCCTGTCGGCGGGCGCCTGGGCGGAGGCGGCGTACCTGGCCGCGGCGGCCCGCGCGCTGCCGCCCGTACCGGCCGGGGCGGGCCGGCGGCTCTCCGTGCAGCACGCCCGGATCACCTCGACCGTGCTGCTCAACATGAGCCCCTCGCTGATCACCACGGTCGTCCTGACCCGTTCCGCGGCCGCCGAGGACTCGCTGACCGTCTGGCCGGTGCTGTACGGGCTGGTCTCGCTCGGCATGGTCCCCCTGTCCGACCTGGACTCCGTGGGCGCGGCGTTCCTGCGCCGCTCGGGCTCCCCGCGGATCCTGCTGCGCTTCACCGCCCTGCTGACCGCCGCGCTGCTCGCCCTGGCCGCGCTCGTCGCGCTGACCCCCCTGGCCCGCTGGTACGTCGCCGGCTTCAGCAACGTCCCCGACGGCCCCGCCGACCTCGGCCTGCGCTGGATCGCCGTCCTCGCCGCCGTGCCGGCCCTGTGGGCGGTACGCGGCCGGCTGCGCGCCCTGGTCATCGCCGGCGGCGACACCCGCACCCTGCCCCGCGCCGCCGTCGTCCACCTGGCGGGCCTGATCGGCTGCGGCCTCGCGCTGACCCTCACGTCCCTGCCGGGCGTGGCCTGCGCCTCCCTCTCGCTGACGGCCGCCCTCCTCCTGGAGACCGCGGCCCTCGCCCACGGCCGCGCCACCGCCGCCGGGCGCCACCGGGACGCGCCGACGACCGCGGCCCCCTGACCCGGCTGCCGGAGACCGGGACGATCCGAGGGGCCGGGCGATCCGAGGGGCCGGGCGATCCGAGGGGCCGCGGTCCGGTCAGTCGCGGAGGCGGGCTATCGCCGTGCGCAGCGCCCGGTCGACGGGCTCCGGGACCGGCGTCGCGGCGTTCTCGGTGCTGGCGGTGACCGTGGCGGCCACCGTGCGCAGCTTGGTGTTGGACAGCTGGGAGGCCTCGCGGAGGATGTTCCAGGCCTCCTCGGAGGTGCAGGCGTGGGTGGCCATCAGGATGCCGCGGGCCTGGTCGATCACCGGCCGGGTCGCCATCGCCCGGCGCAGCTGTTCCACCTCACGGCACAGCTCCCAGAAGTCCCGTGCCTGACCGCGCCAGTTGACGGCGGCCACGGGGATCATGTGGCGCTCGCCCCAGTCGCGCAGCAGCTCCAGGAAGCCGCGCCCGGCCGTGTCCATGAAGTCCACCCCGGACATGTCCACCTCGACCCGGCGGGTGCCGGCGGGCAACTCGGCCAGTACCCGCGCCAGGGTGTCGGCACAGCCGTGGACGAGTTCACCGCGGGCGGTCAGCAGCGCCCGGCCCGTGTCGTCCGTGCGGCACTCTATGATCAGAGGGTTCGACTCGGCAGTCCTCACAACCGTCCTCGACTCAACCGTTCTCGTCCGTTCGGCGGGGCCGTCCTCAGCCGTCGGCGTGTCTTTCGCATCTGTTCGCGATACCGTGCGCCTTCCCGGTGCGGTACGTGGTACACCCACCGGGGGACGCTGAAGGGCGCCGAGGGGCGCTGAAGGACGCCGAACCGGGCATGGCCCCCGCCTGCCAGGGGTACGTGCGTTGACGTCCGGACGGAGTGCGGAGACAGGTGTGCAGCTGACGGTGTACCCGCTCGCCGAGGTGAGCGGGGTGCGGGCGGCCGGCGAGGTCGGCCTGAGCACGCACCCCCTCTGGGAGCGCACGCTCGACGGCATCGTCCGGGACGGCGAGGGGGTGTGCCATCTGGAACTGTCCGCCGTAACGTTCGTCGATGTGGCGGGCGCCGGAGCGCTCGCGGCCGCCGCCCGGCGATTGCCCGGGGGGCGGCGTCTCGTGCTGCACAGGCCGCCGGCCGCACTGTGCCGCACCCTGGAACTGTTCTGGCCCGACCTGCCGGCGATAGAGGTGTCGATGTCATGAGTGCCGATGCCCTGGCCGTCCGTGCCGAGGACGCCGCCGGCGACCCGTTCGTCCACCCCGCGCTGTTCTACCGCGACGACAGCGAGTACCTGGCGGGTACCGTCCCGTTCGTCCTCGACGGCCTCACCGCCGGCGAACCCGTCGCCGTGGCCGTGCCCGGGGAACGGCTGGAGCTGGTGCGCGACGGGCTCGGCGACGCCGCCGCCGAGGTGAAGCTGCTGGACATGCGCGAGGCCGGCCGCAACCCCGGCCGGATCATCCCCGGAGTGCTGCGCGCCTTCGCCGACGCCCAGCCGCCCGGCCGCCGGGTGCGGATCATCGGCGAACCCATCTGGGCGGGCCGCAGCGACACCGAGTACCCGGCCTGCGTCCAGCACGAGGCGCTGATCAACGCCGCGTTCACGGGCCGCCCGGTGACCATCCTGTGCCCGTACGACCTCGTCCGCCTCGACGCCGACGTCGTCGCCGACGCCTACGCCACCCACCCGCTCGTCGTCGACGCGGGCACCGGCACCATGACCGGGGAGCGGGTCAGCGACGCCTACGACCCCGACGGGATCGTCGCCCGCTACAACCGGCCGCTGCCCCTGGTCCCCGACGCCCTGGCCTACACGTTCGACTCCGAGACGCTGCCCGACGCCCGGCACACCGTCACCGCCGAGGCCCAGCGCCTCGGCCTCACCGGCGTCCGCCTCTCCGACCTCGCCCTCGTCACCGCCGAGCTGACCACCAACAGCGTGGTGCACGGCGGCGGCAGCGGCACCGTGCGGGTGTGGGCGCAGGACCGGTACGTGGTGTGCGAGGTGCGCGACAAGGGGCGGCTCGCCGACCCGCTGGCCGGACGCCGGCCCGCCCCGCAGGACCAGCGCGGCGGACGCGGGCTGCTGCTGGTGAACCTGGTCGCCGACCTGGTGCGGGTGCACAGCGACGACGAGGGGACGACGGTGCGCTGCTGGTTCGCGCTCTGACCCCGGCCTCGGCCCGCCCCCGAGGCCGGCCGGGACGCGTGCGACCGGGCGGACCCGCGCTCAGCCGGACCCGCGCTCAGGTGGACAGCGGGTCCAGCACCAGCGGCTCGATCTTGCCCTCCAGCATCGCGCCCAGCCCCTGCACCGCGCACACGTCCGGCCGCTCCGCGATGTGCACCGGCATGCCGGTCGCCTGCCGCAGCATCTGGTCCAGTCCCGGCAGCAGCGCGCTGCCGCCGACCATCATGATCCCCCGGTCGGCGAGGTCGGCGACCAGGTCCGGCGGGCAGGCCCGCAGCACCTTGCCGATCCCGTCGAGCACCGCGGTCAGCGGCGTCTGGATCGCGTCCCGGACGGCGGCGGTGTCGACCTGCACGGAACGCGCCAGCCCGGTCGCCACGTCCCGCCCGTGGATCTCCGTCGAGGCCGGCCCCTGCGACGTCAGCCCGTTGCCCGACAGGGCGATCTGCAACGGCCGTACCGACTGGCTCGGCAGCATCAGCTCGTGCTGGTGGCGCAGATGCTGGACGATCGCGTGGTCGACGGCCTCACCGCCGACGGGAATCCGCTCGGCCGTCACGATCGACCCGAGCGACAGCACCGCGACCTGCGTGGCCGCCGCCCCGCACACCAGCACCATCGTCGCCTCCGGCTGCTCCACGGGCAGCCCGCAGCCGACGGCGGCGGCGATCAGGGTGTCGACCAGCTCCACCCGCCGGGCGCCCAGACCCACCAGCGTCTCGATCGTGGCCCGCTGCGCCAGCGGATCCGCGTCGTGCGGGGTGCAGGCCGCGGCGCGCAGCCGGGGCTTGCGGCGCAGACTGCGGCGGATCTTGTCGCCGAGCAGATGCCGGAGCATCCGCTGCGCCATCTCGATGTCCACCACCGTGCCGCCGGACACCGGCCGCACCACACGGATGTAGCCCGGCGTACGGCCCGTCATCTTCTCCGCGAACTCGCCGACCGCGATCAGCGCGCCGGTCTTCGTGTTCACGGCGGCCACGGAGGGCTGATCGACGACCAGCCCGGCGCCCTTGACGTACACCCGCGTCCTCGCCGCGCCCAGGTCGACGGCGAAGTGGCAGCGACGCAGCTGCTCCAGACTGGCGGTCATGGCAGGTCCTCCCGAGGCACAGACCGTGCCCGCCGGACGGCGGGCCACTGTTCGCATCGTGCGCGGGCGGGGGAGGGGCCGCCTTTTGTGGGGGGCCGGGAGGGGAACGGCCGAACGGGCGATTCGGGGGCGTTCGCGGGTCCGCTCACAGGCCGCGGGCGGCATCGAGGAGCGGGAGCAGACCGGTCGGGTGGAACAGCGCCCCCACCGCGCGGGCCGCCTCCTGCTCCGCGGGGGTCACGCCGACCACCAGGCAGCGCGCGGGCGGCACGCCGACCGCGGCGACGGCCGCCCGCAGGATCTCGTCGTCGGGCGGCAGCGCCGTACGCCCCGTCTCCCGGCCGTGGACGCCGCCCGCCAGCAGACCGAGCAGGCCGTGCCGTTCCAGGAACGCGGTCGCCGCGGCGGGGGCGGTGTCGGTGACGACGGCCAGGCGCACGCCCTTGCGGTGGAGGGTGCGCAGCACCGTGTCCGCGTGGGGGCGCAGGCCCGCGTGTTCGGCCGCCGAGACCTCGGCCGCCGCGAGAGTGTCGTGCAGGTCCCGCGCGTACGGGCGCCCCCGGAAGGCACGGAGCAGGTCGACGGGGCGCAGCAGCCGGGAGTCGCGCAAGAGGTCCGGTCCCTCCGGCAGCAGGGGCCGGCCCGAGAGGGCGTCCTCCGGGTGGCGTTCCTCGACCAGCAGGCGGGCCAGCGAGCGGACGGTCCTCAGGCGCTCCGCCGTGGTGTACAGCCGCGTCAGCGTGCCGTCGAACCCGAGGATCACCGCTTCCGCGGCGCGCAGCGCCCGCGCGGCGGAGAGGCCGGAGGAGCCGCGCGGCTCGGGGGACGCGTCCGGGAACAGGCTGTCCGGCACCTCGTCCCGCGGCAGCGGCCGGTCGTCGCGGAACTCCTCGTCCCGGGCGAGCAGCGACGGCGGGTCCTCCTCCGTGGGGAAGGAGCCCGCCGGCAGGTCGTCCGGTTCGGTGCGCGGGTCCTCGTCCGGTGCCGTCGCCACGTCCTCGTCGGGCGGCCCGCCGTACTCCTCGCGCAGCTCCTGGCCCAGCGCCAGCAGCTCGGGACTGCGGCCGCCCGTCAGCTCGTACTCCTCGAACACCTCCAGGGCCTCCTCCAGCCGCCCCTGCCGGCGCAGGGCGATCAGATACAGGCGGCGGAAGTCCTCCCGTGAGGGGTGCTCACGCACCAGCTCCGCCAGGTCGGCCGCCGCGCGGTCCACCTCGTCCAGATCGAGGTCCAGCTCGGCCCGCCGGCGGCTGAGGGTGAGGCGCAGCTGCAGGAGGCGGGTGCGGGCGGTCTGCGCGGCAGGGCCCGAGACGCCCTCCAGCGCGGGCCCCTTCCACAGGACCAGCGCGGCGGTCAGATGGCCGCGCGCCCGCTCGGCGTCACCGGCGGCGCGCGCCACCTCGGCGCGCGCGACCAGCTGCTGGCACTCCACCAGGTCGACGTGGTCGGTGCTGGTGTGCAGGGCGTAGCCGTCGGGCAGCGCGGCCAGCACCCCGGGGCCGAGCGCGTTGCGCAGCCGGGAGGCGTAGGTGCCCAGCAGCCTGGTGGCGCGCGCCGGGGCCCGGGTGCCCCAGATGCCGTCGACGAGCTTCGCGTGGGTCACCTTGCGCCCGTGGGACAGCAGCAGCATGCACAGCATCGCCCGTTCCTGCGGTGAGCCGGTGGCGACCGGCTCACCGGCGCCGCGGGTGACGGCGGGGCGGCCGAAGAGGACGTAGCGCAGCGGGACGTGGTCGGCGCGGGCCAGGTCGAGCAGCGCGCGGCGCTGGAGCCGGGCCGCGCCCTCCCGCTGCCGGGTGAGGCTGCCGGACAGGGTGTCGGCGAGCGCGGCGCTGTACAGGCGGCGCAGCGCGGCCGGGAGCGCGGAGAGCCGGTCGGCGGTGACGCGGGTGCCGGGGCGGAAGGGCGCGCCCGCGGCCAGCTGCCACAGCATCGCCCCGAGCGCGTGCAGGTCCCCGGCGAAGGCCTCCGGGCCCGGCTCCTGACCCAGGTCGGGCACGGTGAGCTTGACCGTCCCGTCGGGCAGGAGCACCACCTGGCCGAGGTCGACGGCCCCGTGGGCCACGGAGGCCCGGTGCAGGGCGATGAGGGCGCGGGCCAGCTGGTTGCCGATCGACACGGTGAGCGGGGCCGGCAGCCGCAGCCCGCCCGGATAGCCGAGGGCGAGGGCGTCGAGGGTGATGCCGTCGGGGTCCTCCGTCGCGACGTACGGCACCCCGTCCCGCACGCCGTGGTCGAGGACGGTGGCGACGCCCGGGTCGTCGAGCCGGGCCAGGGCCTCGGCGTGCCGCAGGAACGCCTCGCGGCGCTCCGGGGTCACCGGTGCCGGGCAGAGCCGCAGCAGGACCTGCCGGTCCGTCCGGGTGTCGTACGCCTGCCACACCGAGCCGTCCGGCCGGCCGGGCCCGAGCAGCCGGTACCGGTCCCCGGGGGCCGCCGGCGGGGCGACGTTCCCGGCGAGCCGCCGCACGCTCTCCTCGCTGACCGAGGCGAACGCCTCGCTCTGCGCCGCGCTCGCCGTGCCGTTCTCCGCCGGGGTGGAGGCCAGGAACTCGCCGGGGGCGCGGCCCGCGCGGGTGTCGATCAGGGCGCCGACCTGTTCGAGGAGTTCGGTGGTCCGGGCGCGGGCCGTGCGGGGCAGGCCGCGCAGCAGGAGGTCGCGGACGCCGGGGCGGAAGGCGTAGGAGCCGGGCGGGCCGGGGACGGCGGTCAGCAGGCCGCCGAGGATGACCTCGGCGAGGTGCTGCGGGCGCGGATCGGGTTCCACCGCCGCCTGGACCAGCCGCATCACCGGCAGGTCGGGGCGGCCGAGCGCCAGATGGCCGGCCAGCCGGAAGGCCTGCGGGGAGGCCGTCGCGCGAAAGCGCAGGACGAGTTCCTCGGGGGTGAGGAGGGCGAGGTCCGTGCGGTCCAGGGCCGCGGCGGGCGCGGTGCCGTCGAGGCGGGCCACCGCCGCCGGGTACGGGGTGCCGCCGGAACCGGCGGTCAGCGCCGCCCAGTTCGCCAGCCAGTGCGGGTCCGGTTCCAGGACCGGGAGGAAGAGGGCGCCCTCGGCGGGGGCCTCCTGCGGGTCGTCGTCGTACGGGGTGAAGGTCAGCGTCGCCGTCGGGGCGGCCGGGCCGGGGGCCGACAGGTGGCCGGGGACCGTCGGGAGGGCCGTGTCCCGCCACAGGTGTTCCGGCAGCGGCTGGACCACCGCGAGCGGCATCCGGTGCGCCCAGCGGCGCAGGGTGGCGTACCAGAGGCCGGCCGCCGGGCCCCTGCGCCACTGCGGGCCCATGCAGTCGCTGACCAGCAGGACGACGGTGCGGCCGTCGGCGGGGGTGTGCGCGGCGTCGGCGGGCACCGAGCCGTCGGGGCCGGCCGGGTGCACGGTGACCGTGCGGAAGACGCCGGACTGGGCGAGCGCGGTGTGCAGTTCCCGCACCAGGGGCCGCCATACGGGCATGGTGGGGCCGGTGTCGTGGACGAGCCGCAGCGACAGCCAGCGTTCCCTCGCGGGGCGCATGACCGGCAGCCACGTGTCCGGGTCGCCGCCCAGGCGGGCGATGCGTTCGGCGGTGGCCCGCTCGTCCAGCTCCTGGCCGAGCGGCGCGTCGGCACGGCGTTTGAGGGGCCGCAGGGCGCGCTGCAGGGCCAGCGGGTGGCGCAGCATCGGCGGCGCCGGGGCGAGGAGGGCGGCGTGCCGGGCGGTCGCCGTCCCGGCGGGCGCCGGGAGGTGGAGGGGCGCCCGCGGGGGGTCGGGCCGCCGTCGCCCGGGTGCGGACGGTGGCGAGTCGTCCCCGGGCGGGGGCGGGGGCGCGGGCGGCGGCTCAGCGGCCGGCGTACGGCCGTCCTCCCGCTGTCCCGCCGCCCCGGCTCCCGCCCCGCCCGCCGCCCCGGCTCCCGCCCCCGCGTCCGGGTCCCGCTCCGGCTCGTGCGGTGCCCGCATGTGCCGGGCCAGCCACAGCAGTTCCGCCAGTTCGCGCGGGCTGGGGCGGTCGCCGCCGGATACCTCGGCCAGCAGGTCGGCCAGGCGGGCGAGACCGTCCGCCGGGGGCTGCTCAGAAGGCATCGGGCTGCGGGCTCCGGCCGAGGTACGGCATGAGCTGTTCGGCCAGTGCGTCCAGGGACTCGGCGCCCAGGTCGGAGGCGCGGGCCAGGTAGATGGCGTTCAGCAGCTGGTCGGTGGCCAGTTCGCCGCCGCCCACCCGGGACAGGAACCGCTCGATCAGCCGCTGCGCGTGGTCGTCCGGCTCGCCCAGGTGCGCGCGGACGATGTCGGCGAGGTGCCGGTCGTCGGGCTGGCGCAGCCGCAGGGTGACGCAGCGGCGCAGGAACGCGGGTGGGAACTCGCGTTCGCCGTTGCTGGTGAGGACGACGAACGGGAAGGCCCGGCAGCGGACCCGGCCCCGGGTGACGGGGACGCGGGCGTCGGTGCCGTCCGCCAGCACCTGGGCGACCGGTGTGTGGCGGGCGGCGCGCACCAGCTCGGGGATCTCGTACTGGCCTTCCTCCAGCACGTTCAGCAGGTCGTTCGGCAGGTCCAGGTCGCTCTTGTCGATCTCGTCGATCAGCAGGGCGCGGGGGCGGTCGTGGGGCAGGAGCGCGGTGCCCAGCGGACCCAGGCGCAGATGGTTCTCGATGCCGGACTCGCCGGGGCCGCCCTCCAGGTTCTGCCGGGCGGCGTACAGGCGGGACAGCGGGTCGTACTGGTAGAGCCCGTCGTGGAGGGTGCTGCGGCTGGTGATGTTCCAGCGCAGCACCGGGCCGAGCCGCAGTTCCCGCGCCACCGCGTACACCAGCGAGGACTTGCCGGTGCCGGGCGGGCCGGTGACCAGCAGCGGGCGGCGCAGGTAGAGGGCGGCGTTGACCAGCTGCACCGTCTCCGGGGTGGCCTGGTAGGTCTCCGCGCGGTGGGTGCGGTCGGGTGAGCCGGCGGAGGCGTCGTCGGCGTCGGACGGCGGGTCGAGCGCCGGGCCGCCGTCGAAGTGCCGCCACGGCGGCGGCGGGGGCAGCCTGAGGATGCCGTCGTGCGGCTCGTTGGTGCCGGTGTAGACGGGCCACAGGGACATGACGGGTCCTTCTCGTGAGGCGCGGGGCGAGGCGCGGGTCGGGGGTCAGGCGCGGGTCGGGGGTCAGGCGCGGGTCGGGGGTCAGGCGCGGGTCGGGGGTCAGGCGCGGGAGGCGACGGGTTCCACGGGTGAGTGCAGGCAGGCGGCCGGCTCCGGGAAGCAGCGCGGGTCGTCCCACAGCAGCTGCAGATCGCGGGCCCAGTGCCGGTCGGGTTCGTCGGCGGCCTCCGCGGTCTCGCGCAGGGTGCGCACATGCCGGGGCAGATCGCCGGGCGGCACGCCGGTGACCGACTCGGTCAGCTCGTCGAGGAACGCCTCGCCCGGGCAGGGGCCGTCGTGCTCGCTGCCGGGGCAGCCGGCGCGCGGCCACAGCAGGATGGGCACGGGCACGTTGAGGCCGGCCTCGAAGTGCTGCCGTACGGCCGTGGGCGGCGCGGCGTAGGCGGCCACCCCGGCCTCGTGGTCGCGCAGCCGCTTGCGCAGGCTCGGCGGGCGCTCCGCGGGGGAGCAGTCGACCCGGTGCGGGGCGGTGCCGCCGCACACGTCCAGCTTCTGCCACTTCTTCGCGAGCTGGTGGCGCAGCCGGCCGCTGCGGTGCCGGGCGCGGTCGGCGACCACGAGGGGGTAGGCGCAGCCCAGCGGCGTCGGGTCGTCGGGACTGCACTCCCAGCGGGCCACCGGCTCGTTGAGCCACTCCCGCGGCAGCACGAAGGTGATCAGCTCCTCGGCGTCCGGGGCGAGCTGGGTGAACGCCGCGTCGATGCGTTCCTGCACATAGGCCCGCACCCCGGTGCGCGGCAGGCGGCGCGCGCCGACCGGGCGGCGGTGGCCGTCGCGGTACGCGGACACCTCCACGGTGACCTGGTCGGCGCCCGCGCCGCTGTGCTCGATCTCCACGACGATGGGCGACCAGGCGGCGTCCGGCGCGTCCGGAGTGCCGGGCCCGGCCGGCCGGGCCCGCCCGTCCCGCGCGTCGAGCAGGTCCGCGAGCCGGTCCGCGAACGCGGTCACCGCCTCCGGGTCCGGCACCTCCCACTGCACGTACGCCGCCGCCCGCGCCGTCGAGCCGAAGCCGCCCTCGGGCAGCGGCGGCCCGAACGGGCCGACCGCGTCGACGTACAGCCGGTCGGGATCGACCCGCAGCCCGGCCTCGCCGGCCTGCCGGACCAGCGCGTACAGCCGCCGGCGGGCGCCCGCGTGATGCCCGGGGGTGGGCACCAGCTCGCCCAGCTCGTCCCAGTAGCGGGCCATGACCTCGGTGGGCAGCATCCGGCCCACCCGGACGCCCCGGTCGCCGGCGACGGCCGCGACCATGCCGACCACGGTCTCGTCGTCCAGCGTCACCGCGGCCCCGCTGAACCCGGCGGCCAGCGGCTGCCCGTGCCCGGTCAGCGCCTCCAGCTGGACCCACTCACCGGCGATCAGCGGGCCGGGCAGCGCCCGGTACTCGGCGAGCATGCCCTCGTCGTAGCCCTTCGGGAAGCCGTACGCGACCAGCCGGGGGCTGCCCCGCTCGGCGCCGGGCGGGGCGAAGACGGCCGGGGCGACCGGCACCTCCCACGCCAGCTCCAGCACGGCCAGGTCGCCGGGGTCGGTGACGCCGCCGCGCCAGCCGCCGTGCACGGCCACGGAGGCGGGGACGGGGTCCAGGTCGCGCCGGCCCGGGAAGGTGACGGCGATCTCCGCGGTGTCGCTGAACCGCACGACGTGCGCGCAGGTCAGCAGGCGGCGACCGGACACCAGGAAGCCCGCGCCGACCTCCTTGCCGCACACGATCCGGGCGTGCCAGGCGTACCCGCTCACGGGCGCCCGGCGGTCCGGTCCGGCGTCCAGCTCAGCCGGACGGTCAGGTGTCCCTCCGCGGTCCCCTTGGCGATCACCGCCCCGGACTCCGCGCTGAGCTTCACGCCGAACTCCAGCTCCACCGCGTCCGGCCGGAGCGTGCCGTCCCGGAACACCCGCAGCGCGGACTCGGCCGCCGCGCGCACCCCGTCGAGGGCGCCCTCGAAGGTGCGGGCCGCCCGCGCGGGCCCGTCGCCGCGCGAGACGAGCCGGGCGCCGGTCTCGTCCTCGACGCCCTCCACGACGACCAGGGCGCCCTCCTCGGTCGTGAACTCCACCAGACCGTCCATGTGTTCGCTCGCTCCCCCGTGTGTGTGGCGTGTGACCTCGGTGAACTCCATTGTTGCCGAGCCCTGTTGGCGGTGTCCCGGCTTCCACCGCGCACCGCGCGTCCCACTGGCGGAAAACCGCCACGGCGTGAGCCCGCCCGCGGGGGCTGGGCGGCTCCCGTGTCGCTGCGGTTCCGCTGCGGCTGCGGGCGGCCGGGCGGGCGAGAGCGGCGGAGCCGCCGGACACGGCCGCCGGGCCCTCGGCGGGCACCCCGGCGGCTTCCCGGACGGCGGGCGCCGCCGCCCGCGTCCTCACCCTCGTCACCGGCCACCCGCCGACGGCCACCGGGTGAGCGTCACCGAACTCGGCGACGGGAAGCGGACCGTGGAGGTCGAGCGGAGGACGGGAGTTCTGGCGGGCGTTCACCCGGCGGGGCACCGTGATCGACGGTGTCCGGCCGGACGGGCGGATCAGCGCCGACATGGCCGAAAGCAACGCCCACCCCGTCGCTCGCGCACCGTGAGTATCGCCGGTCACGCGAGCCACAGGCGATCTCACAAACGGCGCTCACCTGCTCCAGGGGACGGCTCGCCGCCTGTTCGGACCCGGGCGACGCCCAGCCGCTCCAAGTCCTGTGGACGGATGAGGAGTTGTTCCGCCGTGGCCTCCACCTCCGCCGGCGGGCGCTTGAGGATCGCCGCCGCCGACTCCGGCGCGATGACGGAGAAGTAACTGTCCGGAGTGGCCCAGGTGTTGCCGGGCGCGGCCAGCGCCAGCGCGCCGCCCGAGCCGCCCTCGCCGATGACCAGCGTGGTCACCGGCGTACGGGCGGCGGCCACCGCGCCGAACAGCTCCGCGATCGCCGCGCCCGCGCCCTGCCGCTCCGCCTCCGCGTCATTGGCGGCACCGGGGGTGTCGACCAGCGTCAGCACCGGGATGCCCAGCCGGTCCGCGAGCCGGATCAGCCGGGCGGCGGTGCGGTACCCGGCGGGGCGGGTCGCCGTGCCGGTCTGGGCGGCGTAGGCGACGGTACGGCCGCCGGGCTCGTCCTCGTGCGTGCCGAAACCGCACAGCATTCCGTCGTCGGTGCCGCCGCAGCGGTCGCCGCCGATCGCGACCCGCTCGGTGAAGTAGGCGTCCAGGTAGCGCTCGGCGCGGGGGCGGTGGGGAGCGCGGGCGCGCAGCACGGCGTCCCAGCCGGTGGCGGGCAGGTCGGTGGCGCCGAGGGGCGGGGGCGGGGGAGCGGGCCGGGCGGAGGGCGCCGTCAGCAGCCGCAGCCAGCGCCCGAGCGTCGCCCGCAGCTCTGCGGGCCGTACGACGGCGTCCGCGGCTCCCGCGGCGACCTGCGCCTCCGCCGTGTACGCCGCCGGATCGGCGTCCGCCGGCCGCACCCGGGAGCCCGCGAACCCGACCTGGGCGCCCGGCAGCGCCAGCACCACGTCCGCGCCCGCGCCCAGGGTGGCCCAGCCGCCGCCCGTGGTCGGATCCCGCAGGACCGCGATCTGCGGCAGCCCCGCCTCCCGGGTGAGCACCGACTGGCGGGCCACCCGCTGGAGCTGGGTGAGGGCGAGCATGCCCTCCTGCATCCGGCTGCCGCCGGTGGCGATGAGCGGCACGACCGGCAGCCGGTGCTCGCGCGCGTACGTGTACGCCGCCTCCAGCCGGTCCCCGGTGCGCTCGCCGAGCGAACCGCCGAGGAAGCCGAACTCGAAGGCGATCAGCACGGCGGGCACGCCCTCGACCTCCGCGGTGCCGCACACCACCGACTCGTCCTCGCCGGTGCGTGCGGCGGCGCGGGCGCGGGAGGCGTCGTAGCCGTGCCAGCCGAGGGGCCCGTCGGGCGCGGACTCCCGCTCGGGGTACGGCAGTTCGCGGAAGCCGTCGGTGGCCAGGCCGATGACCTCGCGGGCGCTGTGGCGCGGGCGCTCAGCCACGGCCCAGCGCCCGCTTCATGATCTTGCCCATGTCGTTGCGGGGCAGCGCGTCGAGGTGGTGCAGCACGCGGGGCCGCTTGTGCGGGGCGAGCCGACGGGTCACGTGGTCGGCCAACTCGGGCAGTGACGGCGGCCGTTCGGCGTCGGCGGGGACGACCCAGGCGACGATCCGCTCGCCCAGATCCGGGTCGGGCTCCCCGGTGACGGCGGCCTCCCGCACCGCCGGGTGTTCGAGCAGGGCGTTCTCGATCTCCCCGGCGCCGATCTTGTATCCCCCGCTCTTGATCAGGTCGGTGGCCTTGCGCCCGACGATCCGTACATACCCGTCCGGGTCGCGCACCGCCACGTCCCCGGTGCGGAACCAGCCGTCGGCGGTGAAGGCGGCGGCGGTCGCGTCGGGCCGGTTCAGATACCCGGTGAACAGATTCGGGCCGCGCACCTGGATCTCCCCGACCGTCTCCCCGTCGTACGCCGTGACGACGCTGCCGTCCTCCTCCACCAGCCGCAGCTCCACACCGGGCAGCGGCACCCCCACGGTCCCGGCGCGGGCCTCGCCGTCGGCGCGCACGCTGGTGTTCATCAGCGTCTCCGTCATGCCGTACCGCTCGACGACCCGCCGGCCCGTCGCCGCCGCGATCCGCTCGTGATCGTGCACGGGCAGCGCCGCCGACCCCGACACCAGCAGCCGGGCGCCGCTCAGCGCCCTGACCAGCTCCGGATCACCCGGCAGCGCCTCCGCGATCCGGTGATACATCGTCGGCACCCCGAACAGCATCGTCGCGCCCGAGTTCAGCTCCCGCGCGACGCCCTCCGTGCCGAACCGCCCGAGATGCCGCACGCTCCCGCCGCGCCGCAACGGCCCGAGGATCCCCAGCACCAGCCCGTGCACATGGAACAGCGGCAGTCCGTGCACCAGCACGTCGTCCCCCGTCCACTGCCAGGCGTCCGCCAGCGCGTCCAGGGTCGCGGCGACGGCGCGGCGCGGGATCACGGCACCCTTGGGCGGGCCGGTGGTCCCGGAGGTGTAGACGATCAGGGCCGGGTCGGCGTCGTCGGCGTGCTTGTCGGGGAGGGGTTGTTCGGTGTCGGAGGGGGTGCAGGTGTCGGAGGGGGCCCCGGAGCTGGAGGGGGCTGCTGAGTCGATGTCGGCGTCGGTGCCTGCGTCGACGTCGATCCGCCGGAGCGCGCGCAACGGGCCGGGGAGTCCGTCGCCTGGCGCGGCGAGGACCGCCGCGGGCGCGCTGTCGCCCACGATGTGCGCCAGCTCCTGCTCGCCCGACTTCGGGTTCAGCGGCACCACCGGCACCCCGGCGAGCAGCGCGCCCACCACCCCGACGGCCGTCTCCGGCGTCGGCGTCGCCCACACGGCGACCCGGCGCACGTCACGCACCCGCCCGGCCACAACACCGGCCGCCGAGGCGAGCTGCGCGTACGTCAGCGAACGGTCACCGAAGCGAAGAGCGGGACGTGCACCGGCCGCACGGTCGGCGAGTGCGGGGAAGAGGGAGGACACGCGGCGTACTCCTTGCGACTGGGGGACGACACCACCGTTCCTATCAGGCGCACCCCCGCGCCAGGCCCGACCGCGGGTGGACTCCCGCCACGACGGACGCCGAACGCCGGCTCCCGCCGGAGGGACCCCGCGAAGCCCCCGCTCCTGACCTCTCCGACCTCTCCCCGACCTCTCCGACCTCCTCGACCTCACCACCCCGCGCGGACGGTTGTTACCCTGCGCGCGGCCGACCGCGGTCCAGTCCGCCGTCTCCTCGTCACCCGGAGGGAAAGCAGCCATGTCACCCCGAATAGCCCTCGTCACCTGCCGCCCCGGCCCCGAAGTGGCCGTCGACAAAGACCTCCCGCGGCTGGAACGGGCCCTGCGGGAAGCGGGCGCGGACGCACGGACCGTGGTCTGGGACGACACGGCCGTCGACTGGTCCGCCTTCGACCTGGCGCTGATCCGCTCCACCTGGGACTACAGCTGGCGGGCGGCGGAGTTCCTGGAGTGGACGCAGAAGTGCCAGGCCGTGACCCGGCTGGCCAATCCCGCCGAGGTGGTGCGCTGGAACGCCGACAAGCGCTACCTCGGCGACCTTGCGGCGGCGGGGGTCCCGACGGTCCCCACCCGCTACCTGGCCCCCGGCGACCCGGTGACGGACCTGCCCGACTCCCACGACTACGTCGTCAAGCCGACCTCCGGCGCGGGCGCCCGCTTCGCCGCCCGCTACACCCCCGGCGAACGCGAGACGGCCCTGCGCCACCTGGAGCGGATGCACGCCGAAGGCTTCACGGCGATGCTCCAGCCGTACATGCCGGCCGTCGACGTCAGCGGCGAACGAGCCCTCCAGTTCTTCGGCGGACGACTGCTCCACGCCAGCCGCAAGGGCGCCGTCCTCGCACCCGGCACCCCCTACGACGCCCGCAAGGTGGCCCACCCCCGCCTGGAACCCTGGACCCCGACCCCCACCGAACTCGCCGTCGCCGAGCGCGCCCTGGCCGCCGTACCGGTTCCGACGGCGGACCTGCTGTACGCCCGCGTCGACCTCGTCGACGGCGAGGACGGACGCCCGGTGGTGATGGAACTGGAACTGGTCGAGCCGAACCTGTTCCTGAGCCTGCATCCGGGCTCGGTGGCGGGGGTGGCGGAGGCGGTGCTGGGCGCCGCCGGGTGAGCGAGCCGGGCGGGCACGGCGATCACCCGCCCGGTGCGGCCGCGTACACCCGCAGCGGGTCGAGATGCAGCTCGTACGGCCCCACGCAGTCGGCGGCGAGCGTGGCCACCAGCGCCCCGCACCCACAGGCCAGGTTGCGGCCCCCGGTCCTGAGGGGGGCCGCAGCACCGTGATGCGGCCCGAGGTCCCCGGTCAGCCGCAGTCCCGGCACGTCCCGCGGGTGCACGATCACCGAGTCCCTGGGCCCCGCGGAGACCATCCCGGCCATCCCGGGCGGCATGAGCAGCGCCCCCTCCCCGCCCCCGGCCGCCGTCCCGGCCTCCGGCACCACGAAGGGTGCGCCCCACGGCTCGGGGTCCACGGCGTAGCTCCCCCGACGCACCGTGGAGGGCGCGAGCCCGGTCCCGCGGTCCCGGTCCTCGCCGTGCACCGAGACCTCGGGAACGTGCGCCAGCCGGCGCAGCTCGGGCGTGAGGGCAGCGCCGCACCTGGCGCAGTGGAAGACGGTCATGGCATCCGTGGTAACCGGTGTCGGGGCGGCGGTGACGGCAGGGCTCCCGGGGGCCGTCGCCCTGCCGTGCCCTACCCCGGCAGCACCCGCTGGAACAACCCCCAAGTGAACTCCGCGATCACCTCCCGCCCGTCGGGGGCCGTGAGGGCGAGGCCCCAGCGGGTCGGGGCCGTGCCCTGGAGGGGGCGGGCGGGGGAGAAGGCGCGGGCCGCCTCGTCGACGGTGCAGGACCAGGGGGTGAGGTCGTCGAGGGTGTGGAGGCGCGGGGAGGGGGCGCCGGGGGCGCGGACCAGCCATTCGTTCCAGACGGCGTTGCCCTCGCCGACCAGGACCTCGAACCGCAGGTCCGGCCAGAGCGGGACCGGCCAGAGCCAGGCCTCGCAGGTCAGGTCGCCGATGCGGCGCGGGGTGCGGGACTCGGGGGTGCCGAGGACGGAGCGGTAGCGGGCGGCGGCCGAGCGGGCGCGGGGGGAGCGGAGCATGGCCTGCCAGCGTTTGTTGGCCTCCCGCATGTCGGTCAGGGAGACGCCGAGCGTGCGGCGGGCGTCGGCCACCAGGCCGGGGTTGTGGTCGGCCATGCGGCGCAGCAGGACCAGCTGGAAGTCGAGGGGGGTGAAGGGGCGCGCCGGACCGGTCATGGGGCGAGTGTGGCAGAAAGTGTGGCAGCGGAATCCGGTTGCGCGGCGGGTGCCGGGGCCGGTGAGGATGGGGCATGGACAGGGAGGCGGACGACGAGGTGCGGCAGGCGATCGCGGGTGAGCTGCGGCTGATGGATCCGCGGGTCCGCGCCTCGCGGGAGCTCGCCGGGCGGCTGCTCGACCCGGAGTTCACGGAGGTCGGCGGGTCGGGGCAGCGGTGGACGTACGAGACGATGCTCGCCGGGCTGGCCGGGCATGAGGGGAGTTCGGTGGACGGGCCGCGCTATGAGCCCTCGGAGATCTCGGGGGTGCGGCTCGCGCCGGGGCTGGTGCACCTGACCTTCGAGACGACGCTCGGCGAGCGCCGGACCCGCCACAGCTCGATCTGGCGCAAGGGCGACGGTGACGCGGGCTGGCGGATGTACTACCACCAGGCGACCCGGGTGCCGCCCGGCGTGGAGCAGGCCGGCGGAACGGCCGGAATCGGTTGCCGCGGTGATCTTCGCTGCGTAGGGTCCCCGACGGGGGATCGGGGATCGGGCAACTGTTCGTGTTGGCCTGCGAACGACGCTCCCGCCGGAGAGGGAGTGGATGCAGGGATGCAGCCGACGTTCGTACTGGTTCACGGGGCCTTCGCCAACTCGTTCTCGTTCGCGCCGCTCCAGGCCGAGCTGGGACTGCTCGGGCACCGGTCGGTCGCGGTCGATCTGCCCGGCCACGGGTTCCGGGCGACTTACGCGCGGGCCTACCAGGCGCCGCAGGATCTGGACGCGCTCGCCACCGCGCCCGGCTCGATCAAGGGCGTGACGCTCGCGGACAACGCCGCCCACCTGATCGGGATTCTGGAGCGGGCCAAGGAGAACGGGCCGGTGATCCTCGTCGCGCACAGCCGGGGCGGCATCACCGCCACCGCGGCGGCCAACGCCCGCCCGGACCTGATCGACCGCATCGTCTACGTATCGGCCTGGTGCCCGGTCGACCTGGACGTCAACGACTACTACGCCGAACCGGAGATGGCCACGGTCGACGCCTCCGCGCTGGGCCTGGCGCTGGTCGGCAACCCGGCCGAACTCGGGTTGCTGCGCGTCAACTTCCGCACCGCGGATCCGGCCGCCCTCGCCGCGTTCAAGGCCGCCTTCCTCGCCGACGGCACCGACGAGGAGTTCCTGACCTTCCTGAACACCTTCCAGCCCGACGAGAACCTGGACGTCGGCACCTCCGCCGACCGCGCGCAGGCCGCGACCTGGGGCCGTGTCCCGAAGACGTACGTGCGGCTGGCCGGTGACGCGAGTCTGCCGCTCGCGATGCAGGACCGGCTGATCCGCGAGGGCGACGCGCTGACACCGGAGAACCCGTACGACGTCCGCACCCTCGAAGGCAGCCACCTGAAGTGGCTCATCGACCCGGCCCCGGCGGCCCGGACCCTGGGGGAGCTGGCCGCGCTCACGGGAGCCAGTTCCTGAACTGGGCGAGGACGCTGGTAAGTTGAGCGTATGGCCGTTTTCGTGAAGTGACTCCGGTGTGCCGCCACGCCCCCGTGACGGGGTGGTGGCACGGAAGCGTCGTGTCTTCCGTTGCCCCGTTGCCGACGGCTTCGGGGCCGATCTGGAGTACCCGTCTTCATGAACGCCTTTTCCGCGGCCGCGGACGGTTCCGTCCGCCCCGTGCGTGACCGGCGCCCCTGGGCGCTGGCGCTGCTCTCCCTGCTTCAGTTCCTCATCGCGGTCGATGTGACCGTGGTGAACGTCGCTCTACCGTCCATCGGCGCGCAGTTCCGGTCGGACGTCGCCGATCTGTCCTGGGTCGTCACCGGGTACACCCTCGTCGGGGGTGGTCTGCTGCTGCTCGGGGGGCGGCTGACCGATCTGCTCGGCAGGCGGCGGATGTTCCTGCTCGGCGCCGCGCTGTTCGGGCTCGCCTCGCTGGCCGCCGGGCTCGCCCCGGATCTGCCGACGCTGGTCGCGGCCCGGCTGGCGCAGGGAGCGGGGGAGGCACTGGCCTCGCCCGCCGCGATGTCCCTGATCGCGTTGTTGTTCCCCGGACCCGAGGAGCGGGCGAAGGCCCTCGGCGTATGGGGGGCCATCTCGGCCGCGGGGCTCGTGGTCGGGGTCGTGCTGTCCGGGGCGATCGTGCAGCTGCTGCACTGGCGCTGGATCTTCGGTGTGAACGTGCCGATCGTGGCCTTGGTTCTGGTCCTCACGCCGGGGCTGGTGCGCCGTGACGGTAGCGGGGCGCGTGAGCGCCGGCGGCTCGATCCGGCCGGTGCCGCGCTGCTCACCTGCGGGCCGCTCGCCCTGGCCTACGGGCTGCTGCGGCACTCCGCCGCGGCGGCGGTGGCCGGCCTCGTCCTGCTCGGCGTCTTCGTGCTCGTCGAGTCGCGTACGCGCCATCCGCTGGTGCCGCTGTCGTTCTTCGCCCACCGCGTCCGGGCCGTGGCGAACGCGGCGACCGTGCCGCTCAGCGCGGCCCTGTCCGCGACGTTCTTCCTGCTCACCCTCTATCTGCAAGACGTGCTCGGCTTCACGCCACTTCAGGCCGGGCTGGCGTATCTGCCGTTCTGCGCGGCGCTGATGCTCGCCATCTCGCAGGTGTCCCGGCTCATCGGCGCGATCGGCGTCAGGCGCACCAGCGTACTGGGGCTCGTGCTGACGGCCGCGGGCCTGGCCTGGCTGGCGCGCCTGCCCGATCACGGCGGCCTGTGGGCCGATGTGCTGCCCGGCATGCTGGGCGTGGCGGGCGGCATGGGGATCGGGCTGGTGGCGTTGCAGAACGCGGCCCTGGCGGACGTCACCGAGGAGGACGCCGGTACGGCCTCCGGCGTGCAGCGGTGCGTCGACCAGCTCGGCGGCTCCCTGGGCCTCGCGGTGCTGGTGGGCGCTGCCCTGGGCGGCGGCGCGGTGCGGGTCGCCGAGTTCCGTACGGCCTTCGCCTGGGCAGCCGCCGCCCTGGTGGCCACGGCGGCTGCCGTGGCGCTCACGGCGAGGGACACGCGGCAGCGCGGGTGACGGGCCGCCCTCGCTAGCGCAGGGACCCGCGCCGGCGCCGGGATCCGCGTGGGCGCGCGCGGGTCCCGGAGGCGCCCGGAGTGCGCCCGTCCGGGAGGAACAGGACCGAGTTGACGTACCGGGGGCGGTCCGTCAGGGGGAGGACGCGGCGCAGCAGGCCGTGGGTGGCGACGTGGGAGGTGGCCGCCTGGTGGGCCTGCAGCGGGAAGGCGGACAGCGGCAGCCACCGGTCGGCGGGCAGCACCCAGCCGTCGTAGCCGAGCCCCCGCAGATACGTCACCACCGGGCCGATGGGCTGGATACGGGACTCCAGTTCCACGAAGAGGGCCGGCCGGTCGCGGGTCAGGAGCGCCGTCGCGCCCCGCAGCACCGGCAGTTCGCCGCCGTCCACGTCGATCTTGATGAAGCCGACGTCCCGCAGGCCCAGGTCGTCCAGGGCCACACAGACGACCTCCAGGGCCCGGGCGTGGATGTCCCGGCGGAGCAGGGACGACACGCCCCGGCTGCCCGAGCCGTCGCCCGCGGGCAGCCACAGGCGGGCGGTGCCGGAGCGGTCCGCGGCGGCGGCCCGGACGACCCGGACGTTGGCGGGGGCCGTCGCCGACAGCAGGTCCGCCAGGTGCGGGACCGGCTCCACGGTCACCACCCGGCGGGCGCGGCGGCTCAGCCGGCGCGTCCACGGGCCGTACCAGCCGCCCACGTCCACGGCCGTGCCGCAGCCGGGCGGGCACAGGTCCGCGATCCTGGCCAGCTCCGGCTCGAACCGCGGGTACACCGCGCGGGCCGCCGCCGCGACCAGACGGGGCGGGAGGAAGGGGGCCAGGCGCGCCGCCGGGGTGGCCGGGGTGGCGGGGGTTGACGGGGTCGACGGGGTCGCCGTCATGGGAGCATCCGGCGCAGCAGCTCCTCGTGCTCCTCCTCCGACACCTGCTCCCCGGACGACGGCAGCAGCTGCGGTATGCCGTCGACGATGGGGTAACGGCGGCGCAGGCGCGGGTTGTACAGCGCGTCCTCACGGGTCCCCGCCCCGGCCTCCTCCCGCCTCAGCAGGTGCAGCGGGCCCTTGTCCAGCGGGCACGCCAGGATCCTCAGCAAGGGGTCGTCGGGGGTCATCGCGGCGTCAGCTCCTCACGCGGGGACGTCGGTCGGGGTGGCGCGTCGTGTTTCGGCATCGTCAGCAGGACCGCCACCGCCAGCACCGTGCCCGACAGGCGCAGCGCCAGCCGCACCGGGTCGCCGGGCAGGGCCTCGCCGAACGACAGCGTGCCCAGCACGGCCGTGTACAGGCAGGTCACCGTCGTGCACACCGGCACGATCAGCGAGGCCCGGCAGCGTTGCAGCGCGGCCTGCGACATGACCAGCCCGAACCCGCCCGTGCACAGCAGCAGATAGGGGTACGGGGAGCGCAGGACCGCGCCGAGGGTGCCGGCGAGGTCGCCCGGCGCCCAGTGGCCGGACACGCCCTTCACGGCCAGCGAGCTGACCCCGTAGAGCAGCCCCACCGCCACGCCGTACTCGACACCCGCCGTCGGCAGCCGGTGGCGGCGCGCGGCGCGGCGTTCGGCGGCCCGGTAGAGCCAGACCCCGGCCGCCAGGGACGGTACGCACAGCAGGAGCAGCAGCGGGTACGGCGCCCCCCGGCCGACCGTGTCCGTGTCCTCGTCCAGGGACAGGACGACCATCAGCAGCGCGCCGAGGATGCCGGCCAGCGCGTACCGCTCCCGCCCGCTGGTCTCCTCGCCCAGCAGCCGCGCCGACAGCAGCACCAGCAGCACCAGCCCGGACACGGACAGGCCCTGCGCGGCGGCGATCGGCAGGGTGCGGTAGACGACGAGCTGGGCGGCGAAACCGGCGGCCAGCGCGAGCGCGCCCGCGATCCACAGCGGGCTGCCGAGCACCAGCCGCAGCAGCCGGCCCGGCGCCCGGACCGTCACCTCGGGCAGCCTGCCCAGCGCCCGCTTCTCCAGCACGAAACCCCCGCTGTACAGGACGTTCGCCAGCAGCGCGGCGCCCACTCCCCACCACACGGCCTACGTCCTTCGCGCGTGCAGCAGGAGGATCGAGGCGAGCGGCGGTCGCGCGCAGGCCAGCCGGTCCAGGGCGCGCAGCGGGCGCGGTACGCCGTGGAAGGGCGCCCCGGCGAGCCGTACGACCTCGAAGCCGGCCGCCGTGACGAACTCCCGCAGCGCGCGGGCCGTGTACAGGCGCAGGTGACCGACCACCTCGCGGCCCGGACGGCCGTGGATCGCGCGCAGGCTCACCTCGGAGAACACCGGCTGCACCCCGGCGGCCAGCAGAGCGCGGTTGTACCAGGCGGCCAGGTTCGGGGTGGACAGCATCAGGTGGCCGCCCGGTCGCAGCACCCGGCGGATCTCGTCGAGCGCGGCGTCCGGGTCCACCAGATGCTCCACCACCTCGCTGAACAGCACCGCGTCCACCGCGCCGGTGCGGAACGGTAGTCCGCCGCCGGTGAGTTCGCCGCGCACCGCGTACGGCAGGCGGGTGCGGGCACGGGCCAGGGCGTCCTGGGACCAGTCGACGCCGACGAGGCGGTGGCCGGGGAGCAGGGGCGCCGCGGTGGCGGCGGCGGTGCCGTCGCCGCAGCCGATGTCGAGGACCGTGCGCCCGCCGCCGGGCGCCGCGGGGCCGAGCGCGGCGGCCAGCATCCGGGCCTGGCGCAGCGAGCGCGCGGTGCCGGAGGCGACCGGGACGGCGGGGTTCTCGTAGAAGTCGCGCAGCCCGTCGCGCGGTCCGTCGCGCGGTCCGTCGGGCGGTCCGTCGGGCGGTCCGTCGGGCGGTCGGCCGTGCGGTCCGTCGGGCGGGCCGCCGTGGGGGCCGCCGTGGGGTGCCGCGGCGAGGGTCATGCGGGGTCCACCTCCGTCGCGTGCAGGTAGTGCGTGAACAGGTCCCGCAGACGGGCGCCGTCCTCGTCGCCGAGCAGGGCGCGGGACCAGCGCAGGGCGAGGTGCAGCCGGCCGGCCGTGGAGGCGGTGGTGACCGTCAGTCCGCGCGGCATCCGGGCGGGCGCCGAGAACCACACCGCCCGCGCCCGGCCCGCCTCCGCGCCGAAGTCGAGCGGGTACGGGATGCGGCCGATGTTGCTCAGCAGGGTCGTCGAGGTCCACGGGGACACGGCCCGGCGCAGCCCGCGCGTGACGGCGCCCCGCCAGGCCACCGGCACGACGGGGGCCGTCAGCAAGGCGGCGCCGCGGCCCAGTTGAGGGCGGGGGAGGGACTTCAGGGCGCGGGTGCGGGCGGCGGTGCGGTGCAGCAGGGCGACCATGCCGGTGCCGTCCGCGTCCGCCAGCTCCGCGTGGGTGAAGGGGACGTCCACCAGCCTCGTGCCGTTGCCGATGGGCATGGTGAGGTCGCGGGGGCGGTCGTCCACGGGCATGGTGATGCGCAGGGGGCGGGGGCGGGCGCCGTGCTCGCGGTTCCAGTGGGCGAGCGATAGGGCCGTGGCCACCATCAGCTGGTCGTTCACCGTGTACGGGGCGCCCTTGGGGCGGTGCGGGACGGGGAGTTCGGTGACGAGCATGCCGTTGCCCGTGCCCGTGCCCGTGCCCGTGCCCGTGCCGCTGGCGCCGGGGGCGGTGTCGGGGACGCCGGGGGCGATGCGTGCGATGCGGGACCAGGCGGAGGGCGTGCCGGTGGGCGTCCGCGCGGGTTCGGCGGACCGCACCGGGGGCGGCGCGGCCGGGGAGTTGTCCCGGCCGCCGTACAGCTCCGCGGCCGTGGCCACCACCCGCAGGCAGGCCGGCCCGTCCAGGGCGGTGTGGTTGAGGGTGAGCAGCAGCACCGTGCCGCCCGCCTCCGGTATCGCCTCCAGCCGCACCGGCGGGGCGAGCGTGAGCGGCGGCGCCTGCGCCAGTGCCCGCGCCCGCGCGTCCCGTACGGCGTCCGGGCCCGGCTCGGGGAACGTCACCACCTCCCCGTCCGGCCCGTCCGTCAGCTCCCACTCGTACCGCCGCCGGTACCAGGGCCCCGGAGCCTCCCGCACCAGGATCCGCGGGTGCCGGCGCAGCGCCTCGCCGAAGGCCTTGCGCAGCCGGTCCGGGGCGACGGGGCCCGGCAGCCGCACCTCGATGTGCACCGTCTCCGGCTCCTCGTCCCGCACGCAGTGCCGGGTGATCTCGTCCACGACGGGGAACGGCACCCGCTCCCCCGGCCGCGGGCGAGGACCGGGGGACGCCGGACGCTCGACTGCGCTCATGGGCGATCGCCTCCCGCGGGGTCGCCGACATGTCGGGCGCCGGGTGGTGGGGCGCTGGATGGTCGGGCGCCGGGTGGTGGGGTGCCGGGTTCCCGGGTGTCGCCGACCTGTCGGGTGCCGGGTTCCCGGGTGCCGGCTTCGCGGGTGTCGCCGACGTGTCGGACGCCGGGTTCCGGGGCGCCGAGTTCCCGCGTGTCGCCCGGCGCGGCGCCGTCACGGTCCCGCTCCCGCACGCTCACCACCGCCGCGAACAGCCCGACGAGCGCCAGCAGTTGGGCCGTATGCCCGAACGCGCCCGCCCCCTCCGCGACCGGCTCCCCGGCCCCGGTCGCGGCGACCAGACCGGCCGCCGCGAGGCTCAGGAACGCCACCGGTACGAGCGCGGTGTGCCGCCGGTGGGCCAGCAGCGCGAGGGCCGGGACGAGCAGGGAGAGCCAGCCCGCGACGAGCACGCCGACCACCGTCACCGCCACCGTGCCCAGCCACGGCCCCGGCGCGGGCGGCCGCGGCGCGGGCGGGTCCGGGTCGGCGGCCCGGCGCCGCCACAGGACCAGGCCCGCCAGCACGGCCAGACCGGCACCGCTGCCGACCAGCCCCGCCTCGTACGTCGTCGCGGGCTCGTACGACAGCCGGAGCGTGCCGCCCGCGCCGGCCGGGACGTACCAGCCCTGCTGCCAGCCGTCGAGGCGCACGGGGGTCAGCTCCTCGCCGTCGAGGGTGGCGCGCCAGCCGTCGTTGTGGTTCTCGTACGTCGTCAGGTAGGCGGCGCCCCCGGAGCCGACGGTCAGTTCACGGCGGTCGCCCAGCCAGTCCCGCACGCGCAGGTCACGCCCGGCGGTGACCGGTCGCGGCGCGCCGCCGCGGGTGAGGGTGACGCCGGTGACGACGAGCGGGCCGGCGTCGTCCGCGTCGAGCCGGTGGGCGCCCGCGGGCAGGTCCAGCCCGGCCGGCCGGCCGCCGTCCTCCGTCCCGCACGGCGTGACGTCCACCTGGCGCCGCTCGACCAGGTCGCGCACCGTGCCCCGGACGCTCGTGCGGTGCCGCTCGCCGTCCACCGTCAGCACCGGGCCCTTGCCGCACGGCAGGGTGAAGGCGCGGGTGGGGGAGGGCTGCGGGGTGCGGTAGCGGTCAAGGGACGGCAGGTATGCCTCCGTCAGGCCGACGGGCAGTTGCAGGTCCTCGTCGACGACCGGGTTGTGCAGGGTCAGCGGCGCGGTCTTGGTGATCGTGATGTCCAGGCGGTCGGTGGTGATCGGCGGGAAGCGGACCCAGCCGTTGTCGTCGACGGCGGCGATCACCGCGCCGTCCGGGGAGCTGAGGTGCACCTCGGCCGGCCGGGACGACAGCCCGCCCGCCGCGGCCAGCACCAGCTCGTCCACCGGCTGCCGGTCCGGCCAGCGCAGACGGATCGTGGGCCGGTCGCCCGCGATCCACGCGGTGGTCAGGTCGCCGTCGGTGAGGTTGCGGGCGGCGAGGCCGGTGCCGAGGCGGGCGGTGGAGTCGGCGGTGGCGGTGACGCGCTGCCGCTGTCCGGGCGCGGCCGCGTACAGCAGCCGGTCCAGTTCCGGGCCGGGCACGGCCACCGCGCTCGCCGCGACCTCGTACGTGCCGGCCGTGCCCGTGGTGAAGCGGCGGTGCAGGCCCGGTTCGGTGCCGGTGGGGGACATCCCGGCGGGGTCGGCGGCGCGGCGCAGGGAGACGATCTCCGTGGCGGCGGTGGCGGTGGCGGCGCGGGCGGCGTCCACCGGCAGCCGCAGCGTCCGCGTCACCCGCACCCGCGGCAGCTCGATCTCGGCGAAGCCCGCGCCGAGCAGCCCGGCCCGCCGCGCCACCGAGTCCACGACGGTCAGCGTCATCCAGCGGGTCGCGCCCCGCGGGGCGCGCACGGTCTGTGTCGTGCCGTCCGGGCGGAGGTGGCTGGTCACCCGGCCCCGCTCGGTCTCCACCCGCACCCGGGTCGGCGCGGATCGCACGCCCTCCTGCGGCAGCGGTGTCACGGCGAACGAGCCGGGCATCGCGTAGCCGTCGCCCGCGAAACCGATCCGCAGCCACTCGCCGTCCGGGGAGCCGCCGGAGCCCTCCGTCCACACCGTCTCCGGGTCGCCGTCGAAGGCGTTCACCGGGTCGAACTGCGGCAGGTGGAACAGCCAGCTGCCGTACGACGAGGCGGTCACCGACCGCGCGCCGCTCAGCTCGGCCACCGACTGGTGGTCGAGGCCGGTCACCGGCAGGATCTGGTGCGGCGGCTCGCCCGCGTCCTGGTGGGCGCCGGGCGCGTTGCGCTCGTCACGGGTGTACGGGTACGACGTGTTGGCGTTGACCAGCCCGAACCGGGTGTCCGCGCGGCGCAGCCCGTCGCCGGTCAGCTGCACCTCGGGGGCACCGAGTCCGGGGTGGGGGTCGCCGGTCAGGACGGCGGCCCGGCCGCGCAGCCCGGCGGCGAGCGGCAGCAGCGCCTCAGGGCCGCCGGAGACCCGTACGGTGCCGGCGACCGGTCGCAGCGCCGCCTGTCCGGGACGCGGCACGTCCGGACCGGCGGGCCGGTAGATCTCCACCGCCCGCTGCCTCGGGTACAGGCCCTCCACCTGGAGCGGGGTGTCGTCGGCGATCCGGCCGCCGGTCATGACGGGGCCGATTCCGGTGACCCGCTGGTAGCCGGACTGTTCGAGGGCGCGCTTGACGGTGGTGGTCGGCGTGTAACCGATCTGGTCGGGGTCGAGGTCGTTGCGGACGACGACGTAGTGGACGCCCGCCCGGCTCAGGTAGTCGGCGAGCCCCGGCACCTCGCCGCCCGTCAGCAGCGCCTGCTCGACCGCGTCCATGGCGCGCCGGCTGCCGGGGGTGCCGAAGGGGACGTAATCGCGCTGGGCCCAGCGGGAGCCGGCGAGCACGTCGAGGGGGTGGTCGATGGTCGAGCCCCAGGTGTACACGCCGTGCGCGGTGGCCGGGACGACCAGGGCGCGCGAGTCGGGCGAGTGCTTCTCCAGCCAGTCGGCGGTGGCCTGCCAGTACCGCGGGATCCGCGGGAAGGAACCGGGGCTGAGGATCGACCCGTTGAGGTACGGCCACACCAGGCCGGGCAGCACCAGCACGGCGGCCCCGAGCGGGACGTACCGGCGGGCGCGCGCCCCGGGCGCCCCGCGCGCCCCGCCGGCACCGGGCACCCCGCGCGCCCCCTCTGCCCCGCGCGCCCGGCGTGTTCCGCGCGCCCCGCGCCGCTCCACCGCCACCGCCACCGCCACGAGATGCGCGAGCCCCAGCACCAGCGCCAGCGCGAGCCCCGTCTGGAACTTGTAGATGTTCCGGAAGGGCGCCAGCCAGCCGTTCAGCCAGTCCTGCACGGTCGCGTGGAACGGCGCCCCGAACCCGCCCCCGTACCCGGCGAGCAGCACCGGCGCGCACACCAGCACCGTCAGCACCAGCCAGCGCCGCTCCGGCATGTCCCGCCGGGCCAGCCCGGCCAGCCCCAGCCCGGCCGCGAGCGCCGAGCACAGGATCACCACCGCCGAGGCGGCCACCGTCCACCCGGCGGGCAGCCACGCCTCGCCGAAGCGCAGGTAGGCCACCCAGTTCCCGGCGCCGCGCAGCGCCTCCGTCGCGGACATGGTGGCCGTGGTCGTCTGCGAGGTCTCCACGTACGGCAGGAAGTTCTCGCCGTACGCGCCGAGCAGCAGCAGCGGGATCCACCACCAGGCCGTCGCCACGAGCACCGCCGGCGCCCACCAGGCGATCAGCCGCCAACGCCGCGGGCCGGGCGGCCGGGACAGCAGATACAGCCCCACCGGCAGCAGCGACGCCAGCGTGGACGCCGCGTTCACCCCGCCCATGAACGGCACGAGCAGCGCCGAACGCAGCGCGGCGACCCGCGCGGCGTACCGCTCGTCCGCCAGCGGCAGCAGCACCCACGGCAGGAACGCGCCGGGCAGCGCCGCCGCCGACGTGGAACCGACGACCGTCGTGAACACCGGCCACAGCGCGTACGCCACCGCCGCGAGCAGCCGGGTCGCCGGGCTGCCGACCCGCAGCCGTTCGGCGAGCCGCAGCGCGCCCCAGAACGCGGCGGTCACCACCAGCGACAGCCACAGCCGCTCGGCGATCCACACCGGGATCTCCACGGCCCGGCACAGCCAGTGGAACGGCAGCATCGGCCACAGATAGCCGGCGTACTGGTCCTGGATGCCGCCGAACCCGGCCCGGTCGTGCCACAACTGCCCCAGATCGGCGAGGAAGCGGCCGGGATCGACGGTCACGCCCAGCTTGGTGTCGAAGGTCTGCCGGCCGGGCCGCGCGGCCAGGAACGCGGCGAACACCACGGCCCAGAACCCCAGCGGCCAGCGCCGCGACCGGGGCCCGTGGGGCGGGCCCGCGGTGGTCGCGGAGGTGGGGACGGCTGCCGGGGGAGGGGTCTGGACCGTGGTCGTCATACGGGACACCGCCGGAGGATGAGGAGGAGGTTCCAGGTGGCCACCTCACGCAGCCCGGGGACCTTCACGATCGCCTCGGTGAGGAACGGCCAGTAGCGGGAGCGGGCCGAGACGAGCGTGACGTCGTCGCGGGCGCGCACCTGCCGCAGGGTGGGGCCGATGTGCAGGGCGAACAGGTTTTCGCCGAGGGTGTGCTTGGCGGGCCGCCCGGTACGCCGCTCGTAGCGGGCCCGCGCCCGCGGTGCGCCCAGGTAGTGCCAGGGCGCCCACTCGTGACCGCCCCACGGGGACAGCCAGTTGGTGAACGACACGTAGACCAGCCCGCCGGGCCGGGTGACCCGCACCAGCTCGCTCAGGAACGTCTGCGGATCGGCCACGTGCTCCAGCACGTTGGAGCAGAACGTGACGTCGGCGGCCCCGTCGCGCAGCGGCAGCAGATATCCGTCGGCGACCACCGCCCCCTCGGGCGGCCTCTCGCCCAGCTCCCGCGCGTCCGGCTCGAACAGCCACGCCTGCGCGCCGCGCCGCCGGAACTCGGCGGTGAAGTACCCGCTGCCGCCGCCCACGTCCACGACGGTCCGCCCGGCGACGGCACCGCCGTACGCCTCGACCTGGTCGACGGAGTGACGGGCGAGCAGCGCGTAGCAGGCCTCGGGGTCGCTCTGCTCCCGCAGGAAGCCACGGAACAGCTCGAGGGACGTGCGCACAGAAGTGCCCAGGGGGCGCGGGGCGGTCACCTGTGCGGCTCCGCCGCGCGGGCGCGACGGACCACGACGCACCGGCACGCGCGCGACCGCGTCACGGATACGGCGCACGGGCGTCACCGGACCGCCTCACAGGCAACCGCACGGAACTGCCGCACGGTCCGGTCCCAGCGATAGCGCGCCGCCCGCTCCCGCGCCGCCTTGCCCATCATCTCCCGGCGCCGGCCCGACAGGGCGAGCGTGCACCACGCCGCGGCGAACGAGGACTCGCCGTGCGCCAGCACCCCGGTCTCCCCGTCCACGACGGAGTCCCGCAGCCCGGGCACGTCGAAGGCGAGGGCCGGGGTCTCCCGCGCCGCCGCCTCGGTCACGACCAGCCCCCACCCCTCGACCGCCGAGGGGTGCAGCAGCAGCCACGCCGCGCACAGCAGCCGGTGCTTCTCGGCCTCGGAGACGTGCCCGGTGAACTCCACACCGGGCCCGGCCTGCCGCTCCAGCCGGGCGCGTTCGGGGCCGTCCCCGACGATGACGAGCCGGCCGCCGGTGACGGGCCGCACCCGTTCCCACAGCCGCAGCAGCAGATCGATCCGCTTGTACTCGACGAGCCGCCCCACCGCCACGAACAGCGGTTCCGGCGAGCGCTCGCCGCGCGGTCCGGGGTCCTCGACGCCGTTGTGCACGACGCGGATGCGTTCCCGCTCCACGCCGATCGCGCGCAGCGCGTGCGCCGTCGACGGGGAGACGGCGACGAGCAGGCCGGGGGAGCGGGGCCCGGTCAGCGCCCAGTGCTCGAGCCGCCGGCCGAGGCGGGCGGCGGGCGCGAGGGGGCCGCCGAACCGCATCGCCCACAGGTCGGTGTGGACGTGGTTGACCAGGCACAGGGTCGGCCCACGGTGCCACAACGGCGCCAGGTACGGCATCCCGTTGCACACCTCCACCAGCAGGTCGGTCTCGCCGACCTGGCGGGCGAAGGCGGAGCGGGCGCGCAGATAGTGGTCGTAGGGGCCGCCCATCGAGACGACGCGGTAGTCGCGGTACGAGGCGGGGCCGCCGCACAGCAGGGTGACCTCGTGGCCCAGCCGGGTCAGCCCCTCGGCGAGCCGGTCGACGAGCAGTTCGGAGCCGCCGGCGGCGGGGTTGCCGAGGTCGCGGTGGGCGAGGAAGACGATCCGGCGCGGGGGTGGGGGGAGCGCCGGAGGGCGGTGCTGCGGCGGCCTGGGGAGGGCGGCGCGCAGCGGGGGCACGTGCTGGGGCATGGGTGCTCCAACTCGTCTCTGGGTGCGGAACGCGGTGTGGGGGGAGGGGGATTCGGTGGGGACGGGCGGGTGGGGGACGGTGGGTTGGACGGTGGGTGGGGGACGGCTGTGGACAGGCTGTGTCCGGGGTGGGTGGACAGTTTTGGCCCAGCGCATCGCCACGGCTACTCACGGGGATGACAATTTCGGCGGCTGTCACAGCTGACGTCACATCAGTTCGTGAGCGCGGGCCGGTCCTCTTCCCTTGACGGCCTGTGACCGCCGTGTCGACACTGAGCAGCGACAGGCAGGAGCGACAGGCAGGAGCGACGGGCGGGGGCGACGGGCAGGGCGACGGACAGGGCGACAGGCACGGACGGGCTCCCGGGGTGGGACGACCTTCGGACGATCTCCGGTCCTCGGACCAGGGAGGCAGACCCGCATGCCCAGACTGCTCGCCGCCGCCGTGACCGCCGTGGCCGCCGCCGCCCTCGCCGTCGGTGCCGCGTTCGGCATCGTCGCCCTGCTCGAAGCCACCCCCGAACAACCCAACACCCCGCTGATCACCTACGAGCAGGCGGGCCGCGGGAGCCGGCCGTGACCGCGCACCCGGCGGCGACCGTGCCGCCCCGCTCCGCCTGGGACGACGTGCCCCGGCTCCAGGTGCGCCGGTTCGCCGCGCTCGCCCTGGCCGAGGCGCCCGTGCTCGCGGAGGAGATCATGCGCGAGATCCGCCGCGAGTACCCGCACCTGCCCGTCGTCCTCGACGAGAACGGCGAGCCGATGGCGCTGGTCGGGATCCGCCGCGCCATCGAGTCCTTCGTACGGCACCTGGAGCACGCCCACGACGCGCCGGGCAGCCCCACCGTGCCGCCCGGCCTGTTCGAGAACTTCGGCCGCGGCGAGGGACTGGGCGGGCGCAGCCTGGACTCCCTCCAGGCGATCTACCGGATGGGCGTACGGCTCGCCTGGCGCCGCTTCGCCGACATCGGGCAGCGCGTGGAGATCCCGCCGCCCGCGATGTACGAACTCGTCGACGCGGGCTACGAGTACCTCGACGGCCTCGTCGACCAGTCCGTGCGCGGCTACGCCGAGGCCGCCGCCCGTCAGGCCGGGGAACGGCTGCGCCACCAGCGCCGGCTGCTGGAGGTGCTGCTCGCCGAGAGCCACCGCGACGACCCCGCCGACGCGCTGGTGGAGCGGGCCGCGCGGATCGGCTGGCCGCTGCCCGAGAAGGTCGCCGTGGGCGTCCTGCTCCGCCCGGCCCGGGAGGCGGTCGCGCCGGCCGTCGGGCAGGGGGTGCTGCTCGACATGGAGTACGAGCGGCCCCGCATGGTCGTGCCGGAGCCGGACGCCGCGGGCCGCCCCGAACTGCTCCTGCGGGCCCTGACCGGCTGGGCGGGCGCGATCGGCCCGCCGGTGCCGCTGGCCGAGGCCGCCAAGTCGCTGAGCTGGGCGGAGGCCGCCGTAGGGCTGATGGAACGGGGGCTGTTGCCGGCCGGGGAGGTGCTGCTGTGCACGGAGCACACCGAGGCGCTGGTACTGCTCCGGCCCGAGGAGCTGATCGACGATCTCGCCGTGCGCTGCCTGGCCCCGCTCGCCGGCTGCGGGCCCGCCCACGGGCGGCGGCTCGCGGAGACCCTGCTGGCGTGGCTGGAGACGCGGGGCGGGGCGCCCGAGGTGGCCGCGCGGCTGGGCGTCCACCCGCAGACCGTGCGCTACCGGTTACGCCAGATCCGGGAACTGTGGGGCGACGGCATCGACGACCCCGACCGGCGCTTCGAACTGGAACTGGTCCTGCGCGCCCAGCGCCTGCGCGGCGAGCTCGGCCACCTCGGCCCCCAGCCCCGCCGCCCCACCGGCAGACACACCGGCTCCCGACCGACGCCGACCCGCCCCGAGCAGCCGGGTGGCGGAGCCTGGTGACCGCGGCGCGGCCCCGGCGGCATCCTGCGACCGCGGCATCCTGCGACCGCGTCGGCTGCTCCCCGTGTCGGCGGCTCTCCGCGCCGCCGGTTCCGCGCGTCGGCGGTTCCCCGTGTCGGCGGTTCCCCGCGCCGCCGGTTCCCCGTGTCGGCGGCTCTCCGCGCCGCCGGTTCCCCGTGTCGGCGGCTCTCCGCGCCGGGCGCGGCACGCTCGTCTCACCGCAGGGGCGCGACCGCGGTCAACCGATCCGTGATCTCCTCGGCGGTCAGCACGAGCGCGAAGCCCTTGCGCAGGACGGCGAGTTCGGGTTCCTGGCGGGACTCGTCGTCGGTGGCCGTGACGTCGGAGCCGACGACGACCCGGTAGCCGCGCTCGTAGGCCTGCCGGGCGGTGGTGCCGCAGCAGTAGTTGGTGAGCGTTCCGGTGACGATGACCGTGTCGCGGCCGAGGTTGCGCAGGATCGTGTCGAGCGGGGTGTCGTAGAAGGCGCCGTAGGAGGGCTTGCGGATCAGGACCTCGTCGGGGCGGCGGCCCATCGGGGCCCAGACCTCGGCGGAGCCCGGCCGGCGCCAGTCGGTGCCGGCGTGCGGGAGGAACCGCAGGGCGTGCGGCCGGTCCAGTCCGAGGTGCGTGTCGTCGAAGATCGTCCAGAGCACCGGGACGGAGGCTGCCCGGCACACCTCGGCCAGCTGCCGCAGCCGGGGTGCCATCCGGGTCGCCGCGGGCACCCAGTAGGGGCTCCAGCCGGGCCGGACGAACTCGTCCTGCATGTCGATGACCAGCAGCGCCGTCCGCTCGGGCCGCACCTCGAACGAGGCCCGGCCGTGCTCGTAGGCGTCCCGCGCCCGCGCGGTCACCCATTCCTCGGTGTACGTCATTCCCGCTCCCCGCCCTCTCTGCATCGATTCGAGGTACCTCGTTTCGATGTGCGAGAGTAGCAGCATGCTCGAACTCGCGATTCTGGGATTCCTGGCCGAGGGGCCGCTGCACGGCTATCAACTGCGCGTCCGCATCGCCCACTTGTCGGGCCACGCGCGGCCGGTCAGCGACGGCAGCCTCTACCCGGCGATCAACCGGCTGGTCGCCGCCGGGCTGCTGGAGCGGCGGAGCGAACCGGGCGCCTCGGCCGCCCGGCGGCACACCCTGAGCCTGACCCGCGCCGGCCGGGACGAGCTGCTGCGGCGGCTGCGGGAGGCCGACGGCCTGGACATCAGCGACAGCACGCGGTACTTCACGGTCCTGGCCTTCCTCTCCCTGCTCCCCGACACCGCCGACCAGCACGCGGTACTGCGCCGGAGGCTGGAGTTCCTGGAACGGCCCGCGAGCTTCTTCCACGACGGCGACGGCCCCCTGCGCGCCGAGGACACCGACGACCCCTACCGCCGCGGGATGCTCCTCGTCGCGCGCGCCACCAGCCGGGCGGAGCGGTCCTGGCTGCGGGAGATCCTGGGCTGACGTCGCGCCCGCGGTGCCGGTGCGGGCCGCGCCCGCGGGTGCCGGCGCGGGACCCATTGCCCTGCCCGACCCTCCATGAGTAGCCTGTGTTCGCTATTCCGACCATCTGTTGAAATCTCGAACACAGGGAGGGGGCCGGTCGTGGGACGCCTCGTACCCGCCGTGACCCGGGCTCTCGACATCCTGGAGCTCTTCCTCGACGGTGACGGGACGCTCTCCGCCCCCGACATCGTGCGCAAGCTCCAGCTGCCCCGCACCACCGTCCACGAGCTGGTCACCACGCTCGCCGCCCGGTCGTACATCGTCCAGGTGCCCGGCCAGCCCGGACGCTACCGGCTCGGCGTACGGCCGTACCAGCTCGGCAGCCGCTACGCCGAGCAGCTGGACCTCGCCGCGGAGGGCCAGCAGGTCGCCCGGTCCGTCGCCGAGACCTGCGACGAGACGGTGCACGTGGCGATCCTGGAGGGCACCGACGTCATCTACATCGCCAAGGTCGACTCCACGCACGCCGTGCGCATGGTCTCCGCGGCCGGCCGCCGCCTCCCGGCGCACTGCACGTCCGTGGGCAAGATGCTGCTCGCCTCCCTCCCGGAGCAGGAACTCGCGGCGCGCGTCCCGGACGACGCCGAACTGGTCGCGATGACGCCGAACAGCATCACCGATCCGGCCGCGCTGCGCGAGACCCTGGCCGAGATCCGCCACCGCGGGATCGCCGTGGAGAGCCGCGAGTCCAACCCGGACGTCAGCTGTGTCGCCGCCCCGGTCCGCGACCGCACCGGGCAGGTGGTGGCCGCGCTGTCCATCTCGGTGCCGATGATCCGCTGGAGCGAGGAGCGCCGCGCCGAACTCGAACAGCTCGCCGCGAAGGGCGCCGCGGAACTCTCCGAGCGGCTCGGCCACCGGAGCGTGGCATGAGGACGTACGGCATCGAGGTCGCGGTGCGCGCCGAGGCCGCCCTCGGCGAGGGCCCGACCTGGGACGCGGCGCGGGGCCGCCTGCTGTGGATCGACATCCTCGGCTGCCGGCTCCACGGCTTCGACCCGTCGACGGGCCGCCGCACGGTCCGGACGACGGAGCAGCACATCGGCGCGGTGAAGCCGCGCGCGGGCGGCGGCCTGGTCCTCAACCTCCGCGACGGCGTGGGCCTCCTCGACCCGGACGGCGCCTTCCGCTGGCTCCACCACGAGCCGGTCCCCGGCCGCCGCGCCAACGACGCGGCCGTCGCCCCCGACGGCGCGCTGTGGGCGGGCACCATGCGCTACGACGAGGCGCCGGGCGGGGGCACGCTGTCCCGGCTGACCGGCGACGGCACGGTGGAGGTCGTCCTCGACGACGTCGCGGTCAGCAACGGCACGGGCTGGAGCCCCGACGGCCGCCGCATGTACTACATCGACTCCCCGACCCGCCGGATCGACGTCTTCGACGTCGACGGCCCCCGCGTGACCGGCCGCCGGCCCTTCGCCGCCGTCGAGGAGGGCGCCGGCTTCCCCGACGGCCTCACCGTCGACGCCGACGGCTGCGTCTGGGTCGCCCTCTGGGACGGCGGCGCCCTGCACCGCTACACCCCCGCCGGCACCCTCGACCGCCGGATTCCCCTGCCCACCCCGCGGGTCACCGCCTGCGCCTTCGGCGGCCCCGGCCTCCGGGACCTGTACCTCACCACGGCCCGGGTCGGCCTCTATGACCCCCACCCCCTGTCGGGGTCCCTCCTGGTCGTCCCGGACGCGGGCCAGGGCCTGCCCCAGCCGGCGTTCGCGGGCTGAGCCCGCCCCCGGCTACGGCAGCCCCGCCACCTTGCGTTCCTCCGGACTGAGCGGCGGCCCGGTCAGCGGCCGCTTGACCGGGCCGATCGCCGCGGCGAGGACCGCGCGCGGGCGCAGCAGCCGGGTGGGGCCCGCCGTCATGCTCGTGACGTCCCAGACGGCGGTGGCCGCGCTGTAGGAGCCGGTGGTGGCGCGGATCATGCGGCGGGTGTAGCGCATCATCAGCCGGTCCGGGAGGCCGGGGCCGGCGCCGCGGGTGCCGGGGAACCAGATGTCCTGGCCGACGGCCATGGTCCAGGCCGCCTCGACGACGCCGGCGGCCCCGCGCTGGACCTTGCGCGCGAGGCCGGGCCCGGTGAGACCGGTGCGCTCCAGTTCGCGGGCGAGGATCCGCGCGCCGAGCGCCGCCACCGACATGCCCTGCCCGTACGCCGGGTTGAAACTGGCCAGCGCGTCCCCGAGGACGACGAAACGTTCCGGCCAGTGCCGGGCCTTCTCCGGATAGCGGCGGTGGTTGCTGGTGGAGCGGCTGACGTGGACGTCGGTGAGCGGTTCGGCGCCGGCGATCAGCCGGCCCACGAGGGGGTGCGGCAGCTCCAGCGCGTACCGGAGGAAGGCGTCCGGGTCCGACGGCGGCTCGCCGCCGCGCGTGCCGGCGAGGCTCGCCATCCACCGGCCGCCCTCGATCGGCAGGACCATCCCGCTGCGGCCGGGCCGGGACCCGTACGGGTCGGCGTTGAGCACCGTGACGGGGAAGTCCTCCGCGCCCTCGGGGATGCGGTAGATCCGCGTCGCGTTGACCAGCCCCGAGTCGACGGTCCGCTCCCGCACATCCGTGACCCCGACCGCGCGCAGCCAGGCGCCGACCCGTGAGCCCCGGCCGCTCGCGTCGACCACGAAGTCCGCGGGGACGTCCTCGTCGCCGTCCGCCGCCGACACCCGTACGCCCTCGATCCGCCGCCGGTCACCGGCCAGTTCGACGACCTGCCCCTTGCGCAGCCGCACGCCGCCGCGGGCGAGCACCGCGTCCCGGACCGCCCAGTCGAGCAGTGCCCGGCTGCACGACAGCATCCGCGGCCCCGGACCACGCCAGCGCCGGAACCAGCCCTCCGTGCCCAGGGACACCATGTCCGAGGCCAGCGACACCTCCCGGGCGCCCTCGGCGAGCAGCCGCTCGCGGATGCTCCCGCCGGGCACCAGGTCCTCCATCGCCGCCAGGCCCCCGGCCAGCAGCAGATGCGCGTGCCGCCCCTGCGGCAGCCCCTTGCGGTGCTCCGGTCCGTCGGGCAGGTCGTCGCGGTCCCATACGACGACCTCGTCGACGACGGCGGACAGGGCCGCCGCGGCCAGCATGCCGGCCAGACCGGCACCGATGACGACAGCTCTACGCGACACGGGGCTCCTCGCACTCGGCCATGACACAGGCCCACAGAGGGCGGCGCACCGACCCGCCGCACCTGTGCCGGCCCGGCGGGACACCCCCTAGTCCTGGAAGGCTCTCACCGTACCTTCACGAGCCGTTCCCCAGGGAGGAGTTCGGGTCAGCGCCTGGGCCAGCTCGACCAGGCCGGCGGCGCCGGAGACCTCCGTGGCGTGCAGGCGGTAGGTGCTGGGGTCGGTGAGCGGGGCCTCGCGGGCGGCGGCCCGGTGCGCGGCGGCGGCGAGCATGGCCGCCTCGGCGGCCACCCGCGCCTCGTGCGGTGAGCGGCCGTCCCCCAGGGCGGCCGACAGCGCCGCCTGCCGCACCCGCTCGTCGAAGTACGGCGCGAGCGCGAGCAACGCGTCGTGGATGGCGACCTCACGCCAGTGCAGCCGCTCCAGCGGCAGCTGCCACCAGGACACGGGCGGCTTCGGGGCCGTCGACACGAACGCCACCCGCGACCACAGCGGCCCCAGCCGCCAGTAGTCCCGCAGCCCGCACCAGTGCGCGACGGCGGCGGGCAGCAGCCGCGGCAGCACGAAACCGGCGGAGCAGACGAGGGCCCCGAGGGCGGCCATCGGCGGGGCGACGCTCGTGGACAGGAAGTCCAGGTCGTGGCCCGTCCAACGCGCCACCACCGCCGTGTACTTGGCCACCTGGAACCCGACCAGGTCCAGCAGCGCCCCGATGAGGATCAGCCGAAGTCCCGCGCCCAGCAGCCCGGTGACCTCCCGGCCCCACTTGCGGCACACCGCGCACATCGCCGCCATCGCCGCGGTGTGCCCGAGCAGGTACAGCACGATCATCTCGCGCATGAACGGCGTGTTCGCGTAGTACGTGTCGAGGTCGGTCAGCCGCTCGGCCCGCGCGTCCGCGAGCGCGAACAGCACCACGATGGCCACGATCAGCGCACCGTAGGCGAGCACGCAGTCCCGGATCAGCCGCCGCACCCGCTCGCGGGCCCCGCCCCGCCAGTTGATCAGCAGGATCAGCAGCGAGCAGCTGTACGCCGAGAGCATCCCGTACGTGAGCGGCGCCCCGAAGTTGGGGATGCCGGTCAGCTCGTTGACGGCGGCCAGGGTCGCCGGAGCCGAGCAGCAGAACACGAGCGCGCCGAGCAGGATCGCCACACAGGTGGACACGGTCAGCGGGTTGCGCACGGGCCGCGGCGGCCGCCGGAACAGCACGACGGCGGAGAGCGTGAGCGCCACGGCCGCCCCGTAGACGACGAGGCTCATACGCGCGAGCCCCGCGCGGCCGGCACCGGCTGCGGCCCGTCGGCGCCGTGCGGCGGCGCGGCGGTGGCGAGGACGTCGGCGAGCGCGTCGGCGATGTCCACCAGGGCGTCCGGATCGGGCGCCCGGTCGGGGAACCGGTCCGGGAACCGGTCCGCGAACGGATCGGGGAACGGGTCGGCGAGCCGGTCCGACAGCGGGTCCGTGAACCGGTCCGCGCGCGGGTCCGAGAGCGGGCCCGTGAACCGGTCCGAGAGCGGGCCCGTGAACCGGTCCTCCGCCACCGGCCCCGCCGCTGCCCCAGACTCGGCCGCCGCCGGTCCCGCGACCACCGATCCCGCGACCAGCGGTCCCGCGACCACCGATCCCGCCACCACCGATCCCGCAGCCACCGGCTCCGCCGCCACCGTCTCCGACGCCTCCCGCACCGCCGCCGCGATGACCGTCGCCCACGCGCGGGCCGCGGCCCGCCGCGGATCGCCCGTGGCGCGCAGCGCCTCGCGCAGGGTCTCGTCGTACAGCTCGCGGTCGACGTACGCGTCGAGATGGCTCAGCGCGTTGTGGATGCTGGTCTGGCGCCACACCAGCCGGGTGACGGGGGAGGCCCAGCGCGGGCGCGGCAGGCGCAGGGCACGGCGTACCAGGAGGTCGTCCAGTTCGCGCTCCAGGGGTTCGAGGCGGCGGTACGTCCGCCGCGCCTGCCGCCACCGGGTCAGCCGGGGGCCGGCGAGCGGGATCAGGATGCCGATGACCGTCACGAGCGCGCCCAGGCCGGCCGCCGCCGGGGACACGCTGCGGTCGAGCGCCGACCAGTCGAGGCCGCCCCAGCGGGCGGCGACGGCGACGAGCTTGATGACGCTGTAGCCGGCGCCGCACAGGGTGCCGATGCCCAGCGTCACCAGGCCCGCCCGCAGCCAGCCGTCCACCCGGCGGGCCCAGCGCAGGGACGAGACGGTGGTGACGGCGACGGCGGTGAGATGCGCGAGCAGGTACAGCAGGATCATCTCGCGGATGTACGGCGTGTTCGCGTAGTAGGTGTCCAGGTCGGTGCGGCGCTCCACGGGGGCGTCGCCGAGGGCGAACATGGTCACGATGCCGGTGACGACGCAGGCGTAGGCGAGGACCCAGCGCCGGGTGGTGCGCCGTACGCCGGGGCCGCCGCGCCAGCGGACGACCAGCACCTGGGAGGCGGCGCTGTACGCGGTGATCGCCACGTACGTCACGGGCGCGGCGAGGTTGGGGATGCCGCTGATCCGGTTGACGGCGCCGATGGTGGGCGGGGCGCCCAGGACGAAGCACAGGCCGGCCAGGCCGAGGACCGTGCACAGGGAGCGCAGGTAGGGGTCGTGCCGGTGGCGCAGCAGGTCCGGTGACTTCAGGAGCAGGCCGAAGCCGAGGAGGCCGGCGCTGAGGTAGTTGGTCAGTGCGTTCATCGTCGGGTCCCGCGGTAGTTGAGCGCGGCCCCGATACGGCCCGCGAGGTCCTGTGGGTCGCCGCCCCGGTCCGCGTACACGGAGTCCGCCGGGGCGTCCAGCCAGGTGCGCAGCCGACGGCCCATCAGCATGCCGAAGCGGTCGGCCTCCTGCTCGTCGGCGAGGGTGAAGTCGGTGCGGGCGGCGGTGGCCCTGCCGTCGTCCTGGCGGGCGGCGGTCTGGCGCTGGTGCATGTGCCACACCTCGTGGCAGAAGATGACGATCTGGTGCCAGACGGCGGCGCGCCGGTCGACGACGACGTCGTCGTGCGTCTCGCCCTCCAGCCAGAGCCCGCTGGCCGTGTGCGGCGGGAACACCTCACGGTGGACGACGATCCGGCGGCCCCGCCACTTGATGGCCGACTCGACGACCGCCTGGAACATGACCTCGGGATCCGCGGGAACCGGCACTCGGATGGGTTCGATGAGGGCGTCGGCGAGGCGACGCATCTCCCTGTTCGTACGCACGGTTCTCCCCGTGGCTGCGCGGGTGTTCGATGCAGCAATATGCCAAGACCGGCGTCGCTTGAGCCACCTCTGCACGGCCCGGTGCGCGCGGCCCCGCGGGAGAAATGAGGCCGTTAGGGACGAAGAAGCCAAGGGCAGCGGACAACAATGGCCGAAAAGCGGACACCCGCCCGTGGGGGAGTGGCGACGGCAGTGGGTGGTGTGGGACGGCTTGTGGTCGTGGCGTGTGGGACGGCTTACCGGAGCGGGTCCGGCGGAGCGCGAGCCACGCGGCCGGGCACCGGCCCGCACGCCGGGACACGCCTCGGCGCCGGCCGGTTCACGCCGTGCCGGCCACGAGGGGTGACAGGGCGGACCGGACCGTGAGCGGAGAGCAGGGCGGGTGACTCCGCTCACCGCCGAGAACCGACCTACCGACTCGTGCGCACCCCGCCCACCCGCCGGACCTGCGCCTTCGCCGCCACCGGCGGCAGCGGCCGCCGGTCGGCCCGACCTCCGGCCGCGCCCCCGGCGCCGGTCCACCGCGCGGGCCAGGGCCGCGGGCGAACCGGCGGGGTGGCACGTCAGGGAAGGCCCGCGGGAGCGGGACGTGCGGCACTCCGGGCCGCCTTCGCGGTCGACGGCCGCCCGAGACCCGTCGACCGCCCTCATTCCGGCCGCCCGCGTGCGTGCGTCAATTCCGGTCGTTGTCGAACACCTCCGCGCGACCACCCGCTGACGCGGTGCCCTGCGAACCGCCGCCCCGGCGGCCGTCCGAGCGTACGCGGCGGGACCGGAGGACGACCATGCCCGTCGCGAAAGATTCGTGCCGGACCCATTGACGCGCACGCGCTTCGACCTTACGGTCCGTTCGAAGTTACGAGCGGTATTCGATATCTCGAACAATCCTCTGGCATCCTCTGAGAGTAAGGGCAGGGAATGGGACAACCTGGCCTGAACCGCAGGCAATTGCTGGCCACCCTCGGCGGGCTGACGATCGCGGGAAGCTTCGGCTTCGCCGCGCTCGGCACCGGCGCCGACGCCCTCGCCTCCGGCGCCCGTACGCGCGTGCGGTACTGGAACCTCTTCAGCGGCGGTGACGGCTACAACATGATCGCGATGCTGGACGCCTTCCGCGCGGAGCACCCGGACATCGCCGTGAAGGACTCCACCCTCCAGTGGGGCAGCCCCTTCTACACCAAGCTCGCCATGGCCGCCGCGGGCAACCGCGCCCCCGACCTCGGCGTCATGCACCTGGGCCGGGTCACCGGCTTCTCCCCCGGCCGCCTCCTGGACCCGTGGGACGTCGGCCTCCTCGCCGAGTACGGCGTGCACGAACGGGACTTCAACCCCGCCCTGTGGCAGCGCGCCGTCGTCGACGGCAAGCTCTACGCCCTGCCCCTCGACATCCACGTCCAGCTCTGCTTCTACCGCAAGGACGTCCTGAGGACGGCGGGCCTGCTCGGCTCCGACGGGCGGATGGTGACCCCCACGTCCACCGGCGAGTGGTTCGCCATGCTCAAGGAGGCGAAGGCCGCCACCAGGAAGGGCCTGCAGACCATCGGCTTCTGGCACAACGACCAGAACTTCCAGTGGTGGTTCTTCGTCGCCTTCTACACCCAGCTCGGCGGCAGCTGGTTCGACGACACCCGCACCGAGGTCACCTTCGACACCGAAAAGGCCGCCGAGGTCCTGCGGTTCCTGCGCCGCCACATCACCGACGGCTACGCCGACCCCGGCTACGGCGGCGCCGCGGGCGCCGAGCAGTTCGTCAACGGCTCCCCGTTCGCCTGGGAGGGCAACTGGTCGGTGCCCGTCTTCGACAGCGCGAAGGTCGAGTACGGCGCGACCCCGCTCCCGCCGGTCTTCGGCAAGCCGGCCACCCACGCCGAGTCGCACGCCTTCGTCCTGCCCCACCAGGCCGAGCGCGGCGGCCCCGCCAACGAGGCCGCGCACCGGCTCGCCGCCTACATCGTCCGGCACGCCCGGCAGTGGGCGGCCGGCGGCCACATCCCCGCCTACACGCCCACCCTGTCCACCCCCGCCTACCGCGCGCTGACCCCGCAGAGCGAGTACGTCTCGGCGATGGACCACCAGGCCACCGAACCGAAGGTGTGGTTCGCGGGCTCCACCGGCATCCTCGCCCAGCGCGTCGGCCCGGTCGTCGTCTCCGCGACCACCGGCTCCGCCGGCCCGGACGCCGCCGCCCGCCGGATGCGGCGCACCCTCACCGAACTGCTCGCCTCGAGTAACCCCATGGACGGCAGGACCGCGGCGCAGGGAGGTGCGGTCGCATGACGACGACCAGCGCGGAGACCGTCATCGCACCGGCCCGCCCCCGCGCCGCCGCGGTCGGCGCCACCGCCCGCCGGAGGCAGGGCTTCCAGCACGGCGGCTGGTTCGTCGCCCCGTTCCTCGTCCTGTTCGCGCTGTTCGTGGTGTGGCCGCTGCTGCGCGGCCTGTACCTCAGCTTCACCGACGCCAACATCTCCGGCGAGGGCGCGAGCTTCATCGGCCTCGACAACTACCGCGAGGCGCTGCGGGACGACCTGATGTGGGAAGCGCTCGGCCACAGCGCGTACTTCACGCTCCTGGTCGTGCCCTGCATCACCGTCATGGCGTTCCTGCTCGCGATGCTCGCCCACCACATCGAACGCGGCAAGTGGCTGTGGCGGCTGTGCTTCTTCGCCCCGTTCCTGCTGCCGTCCACCGTCGCCGCCAACCTGTGGCAGTGGCTGTTCAACCCCGGCACCGGGATGATCAACCACGTCTTCGGCATCGACACGCCCTGGCTGACCGACAAGACGTACGCCATGCTCGCCGTCGTCATCACCACCCTGTGGTGGACGGTCGGCTTCAGCTTCCTGCTCTACCTCGCCGCCCTCCAGGGCATCCCCGGCCACCTGTACGAGGCCGCGAAACTGGACGGCGCGAACGCCTGGCACCGCATGGTCCGCATCACCCTGCCGATGCTGCGCAACATCACCGGCCTCGTCGTCGCCCTCCAGATCCTCGCCTCGCTCCAGGTCTTCGACCAGGCCGTCGTGATGCAGGACTTCGGGCCCGGCCCGGAAGGGTCGACCCGCACCTTCGTGCAGTACACCCTCGAAGAGGGCTTCACCAGCTACCGCGTGGGCTACGCCTCCGCCATCTCCATCATCTTCTTCGTGATCATCGCGGCCGTCGCCCTCGCGCGGATGTGGCTGCTGCGCACCCGTGAGGAGGGCGGCCGATGAGCGACGCCGCACGGATCCGCCTCAGGCCCCGCAAGGCCTGGACGCCCAGCCAGATCGTCCTCACCCTCCTCGGCACCGCCGTCGCCGCGGTGTTCCTCGCCCCGCTCGCCTGGGCCCTGTTCACCTCGCTCAAGTCCGAGACCGAGGCCGTCGAGGTGCCGGCACACTGGCTGCCCAGGGAGTGGACCGGCCAGGCCTGGAAGGCGATCTTCGAGAACGGCAACATCACCGACTGGTTCGTGAACTCCCTGGTCGTCTCCGTCTGCGTGACCACCGTCGTGCTGGCCGTCTCCGCGCTCGCCGGATACGGCTTCGCCCGCACCGAGTTCCGCGGCAAGGCCGCCCTCATGGGCGTCGTCATGACGGGCCTCATGGTCTCCCCGGCCGTCCTCGGCGTCCCGCTGTTCACCACCGTGCAGCAGATGGGGATGGTCGACACCTACTGGGGCATGATCCTGCCCCAGTGCGCGCCCGCCGCGATGGTCTACATCCTCTACAAGTTCTTCCAGGGCGTGCCGCGCGAACTGGAGGAGGCCGCCTTCATCGACGGCGCGGGCCGCTGGCGGGTCTTCTTCACCATCGTCGTCCCGCTCGCCCGCCCCTCCCTCGCGGCGGTCGGCATCTTCACCTTCATCGCGTCGTGGAACAACTTCCTGTGGCCGTACATGGTCACCAACAACCCCGACCTGATGACCATGCCGAACGGCATCGCGACCGTCATGAACTCCTACGGCATCCAGTGGGCCCAGCTCATGGCCGGCGGCCTGATGGCCGGACTGCCCCTGATCGTCGTCTTCGTCTTCTTCCAGCGGCAGATCGTGGCGGGCGTCGCCCACACGGGACTGGCGGGCCAGTGACCGAGCCGGGCCCGGACCGGCTCGCCCGGACGGAGGACGGCCGCCCCGAGCCGCTGTGAGGGCGCGGGAACCACCCGCGCGCCCCCACACCGCACACCGCACACCGCACACGACCCGCACCCGACCACCACACCTGACAAGCCACGCACACGGAAAGGCGCCCATGCGACCCGCCCGCTTCACCCTGGACCCCGCTTTCACCGTCGGCGAGGTCAGCCCCCGCCTCTTCGGCAGCTTCGTCGAACACCTCGGCCGCTGCGTCTACACCGGCATCTTCGAACCCGGCCACCCCACGGCGGACGCGTCCGGCATCCGCCGGGACGTCCTCGGCCTGGTCCGCGAACTCGGCGTGACGGCCATCCGCTACCCGGGCGGCAACTTCGTCTCGGGCTACAAGTGGGAGGACTCCGTCGGCCCCGTCGAGGACCGCCCCCGCCGCCTCGACCTGGCCTGGCACTCCACGGAGACGAACCGTTTCGGCCTCTCCGAGTACATCGCGTTCCTGAAGAAGATCGGCCCGCAGGCGGAGCCGATGATGGCCGTGAACCTCGGCACGCGCGGCGTCGCGGAGGCCCTGGAGCTCCAGGAGTACGCCAACCACCCCGCCGGCACGGCCCTGTCCGACCTGCGCGTCGCCCACGGCGACAAGGACCCGTTCGGCATCCGCCTGTGGTGCCTGGGCAACGAGATGGACGGCCCCTGGCAGACGGGCCACAAGACGGCGCGGGAGTACGGCCGTATCGCCGCCGAGACGGCCCGCGCGATGCGCCAGGCGGACCCCGCCGTCGAGCTGGTCGCCTGCGGCTCCTCGGGCCAGTCGATGCCGACGTTCGCCGAATGGGAGGCGACGGTCCTGGCGGAGACGTACGACCTGGTCGACTACATCTCCCTGCACGCCTACTACGAGCCGGTCGACGGCGACGTGGACTCCTTCCTCGCCTCCGCCGTCGACATGGAGTCCTTCATCGAGAACGTCGTCGCCACCTGCGACCACGTGGGCGCCCGCCTGAAGTCGAAGAAGAGGATCAACCTCTCCTTCGACGAGTGGAACGTGTGGTACCTCTCCCGCTGGGAGGAGCGGGCCCAGACCTTCGAGCAGCACGACTGGCCGGAGGCACCCCGCCTCCTGGAGGACAACTACAGCGTCACCGACGCGGTCGTCTTCGGCTCGCTCCTGATCGCCCTGCTCCGCCACGCGGACCGCGTCACGGTCGCCTGCCTCGCCCAGCTGGTGAACGTCATCGCCCCGATCATGACGGAGCCCGGCGGCCCCGCCTGGCGCCAGACGACGTTCTTCCCCTTCGCCCAGGCGTCGAAGTACGGCCGCGGCGAGGTGCTGGACGTCCGCGTCGACTCCCCGACGTACGAGACGGCCAAGTACGGCGAGACGGACCTGCTGCACGCCACCGCCGTCCGCGCCGAGGACGGCACGGTCACCGTGTTCGCCGTCAACCGCGGCCGCGCCGAGTCCCTGCCCCTGGAGGTCGCCCTGAACGGCCTGGGCCTCACCCGGGTCGTCGAGCACACCGCCCTCGCGGACGCCGACCCCGACGCCCGCAACACCCTCACCGACCCCGACCGGGTCACCCCCCACCCCGTCGAGGGCACGACCCTCACCGACGGCCGCCTCACCGCCGTCCTGGAACCGCTGTCCTGGAACGTGATCCGCCTGGCCTGACCCGCCACCTCACCGGAGCCGCCGGAGCACCCCTCACCTCCGGCGGCACCGCCGCGCTCGCTACCGTGGCGGCATGGCGGTACGCGACAGACGGACAGGCCCGGTGCTCGCCGGACTCGCCTCGGCGCTCCGGTCGCTGGGCGTGGCGGACCCCGCGCCGCGCGAGCGGTGGGAGGGGGACGCGTGGGTGGCCGACTGGGACGGCGACGTCCACGGCCACGACGTGTACGTCCTCGTCATGGGTGCCCGAGAGCACCCCCAGAGCGTCCGGCTCATGCTGGACGAGTTCACGTTCGAGGACGTGCGCACGGAGCACGTGGGGGAGCTGGTGCGCAAGGCGCTCACCGGAGACGCCCGCGTCACGCGCCGCCGCGCGCTGCTGTCCAGACAGCTCGTCCTCGAAGTCCGGACCGGCCCGGCGACGTACTCGGCGAGCGTGAGCGGCGACTGCGCGGACGACCTCTCCGCCTGGGCGAGGCCCCTGGCAACGGGCTGAACCAAGCGACCGGCGACGCCCACCGCGGTGGCCCCCGTCAGCGGCCGTGTGCTTCCCGCGCCCACGCGCTCGCCGCGTGGACCCCCGGCCCCTCGACGTGGGTGCCGCCGGCCGTGTACAGCAGCCACAGCAGCTCCAGGGACCCGAAGAAGGACTCGCCCCAGCTGTCGACCCACACCCGCACCTGCGAGGCGCCGACCGGGACGACGTCCCAGAACTCCCAGCCGCGGGAATCGTCGTCCGGGTCGAATCGATGGAGCCAGCCCTGCGGGGACCAAGGGCCGCCTCCGCTGTGGCGCCGGTACGCCGTGTTGTCGGTGGCCGCGACGAACCAGTCCGGCAAACCGTCCGTCGGCAGGTCCTCGTCACCGAACTCGGCGGTGCGGGCCAGTTCCAGCGCGGCCAGGAGCACCTGGCGCACCCGCCCCGGGTAGCCCGCCGCGAAGCCCTCGGCGACCTCGACGGTGAACTCCGCCAGAACCGGCGGCGCCGACTCGACCGCCGGGCGCCGCCGCACGCGGCCCAGCTCGGCGGTGACGCTGGCGAGGTCGTGCATCACGGGGTGTCGCCGCTCTCCCGGCCAGGTGCCACGGCACCGAGGAAATCGCCCCAGGCGCGGGGGAGAGGGCGAGGCGGGGGCCGGCCTTGTCCTTGGAGTCACGGACGTGGATGGTGGCGGGGGTGAGGGCGACTTCGACGCAGTCGCCGGACCCGCTGCTGCTGTAGCTGCTCTTAAACCAGGCCAGCTCCGACGTGCTGCTCATAGCGCTCCTCGCATTCGCTCCAGCAGGCTCCTGGATTCCCCGGAGCCGAGCCGCCGGTTGCGCCCGGCGCCCCGGCTGTGTGCGCTACGCCCGCTGTCCGCCCGACACCGGCGAAGCCACGGCACCGAGGAAGTCGCCCCAAGCGGCGGGGGAGAGGGCGAGGCGGGGGCCGGCCTTGTCCTTGGAGTCACGGACGTGGATGGTGGCGGGGGTGAGGGCGACTTCGACGCAGTCGCCGGAAGCGCTGCTGCTGTAGCTCGACTTGCGCCAGGAGAACGCGACCTCTACGCAGTCACCGTCGCCGCCGCTGCTGTAACTGCTCTTGGACCAAGCCAGTTCGGACGTGCTCATAGGTCTCCTCGCATCCGCTGCAACAGGCTCGCGGAGTTCCGGATGGTGTGAGCCTGTGACCGCATCCTGGCATAACGCCCTTGGAGCACGCTGACCACTTTGCGATCGGTGATCAGCTGGCCGCTCTCCTGCCCTTCAATGTAGGCGTACCACTTGTTGTCCGGCGTTTCCAGCAGTTGAAAGGAGCCTTGCAGCCCAGTGTGGTTCTCCTGAACCAGAGGCATGATCTGGACCTCGACGTTCCGTAGATTCGCCAGCTCCAGTACATGGTCGATCAGTTCGCGAGTCACAGCCGCACCGCCTGTCCGCCGCAGGAACGCGTGCTCTTCGATGATGAAGCTGAACGCGGTGTTCGGCCGGTCACGCAGCAACTGCTGCCGGGCGGCTCGTGCGGCCCAGCGCTCCTCGATCTGCCGGTCGTCCAGCGGCGGCACGTGGTCGACGGCCATCGCCCTCGCGTACGACTCGGGCTGCAACAAGCCAGGAACCATACGGCACTCGTAGGTGTACAGCGCGACCGCCACCTGCTCCATCCGCGCCCACTGCCTGAACCACGCCGCCAATCCCGGCTGCCGGGCCAGATGCGCCGCCGCCCTCCGTACCGCCCCCGTGTTCCCCGTCGCCTCCTCCGTCCCCTCCACGAACGCGGAATCCGGCATGCGGCGGCCCAACTCCACTGACGCCACCGTGTGTTTCGAGTAACCGATCCGCTCGGCCAGTTCCTCCCTGCTCAGCCCCGCGTGCTCGCGCAACGCCTGGACCATCGCGCCGAACGTCCGCATGCTGTCCGACGACTCGGGCTCGCCGCCCGTCCCCACCGCGACCTCGACCACCATCGGCCTCACCTCCCGCGCATATGGTCACGGTCGGTGACCGGTACTGTCCAGGCCGTGACCGCGTACGCTGCCCCTGCGTACGCGGCCCTCACCTGGTGAACAGCCCTTCCGCACCGCCACATTGGCCCCATGACCGCACCCTCCACCCCCCACGGGCCGATTACCGTACGTGTGTTCACCCAGCGCCTCAGTGCGACCCCGCGCGGTGCCCGCCTCGCCCGTCACCTCGCGCTGCACCAACTCGCCGCCTGGGGCGTGCCGTACGGCACCGACGCCTCCGACGCCGTCGCGGCGATCGTCGCCGAGCTGGCGGCGAACGCCGTGACCCACGGCCGTGTGCCCGGCCGGGACTTCGAGCTGCGGCTCGCGCTCGTGCCGGGAAGCGTGCGGATCGAGGTCGCCGACACGCGCACCCCGCAGCGCCCGCCGGGCCCCGGTGACGTACGGCCGCCGCACCCGCTCGCCGAGGCGGGGCGGGGCCTCGTGCTCGTGGACGCGCTGGCCGACCGCTGGGAGGTGCTGGAGCGCGCGCCGGGCAAGACCGTGCGCGCGGAGGTCGATCTGCCGGGATGGCTGCGTTTGTTCCGTACGTGACGGGCGAGTTCGTGTGCGAACCGTTGACGGCGAAACCGTTCGATTCTACGGTCCCGTTCGCAGTGGCGATCGTTGTTCGAAATGTCGAAAACACGACCCGCAGAACGGGAGCACCCCCACATGAGCCGCACCCGCGCCACCCTCCTCGCCCTCCCCGCCGCCGCCCTCCTCGCCCTGGTCCCCTCCACGGCGTCGGCGTACCCGAACCCCGGCCACGTGACCGGGGCCACCGTCGTGCACGACCCGACGATGATCCGCACCTCGTCGGGCCAGTACCTGCTGTACGCCACCGGCGGCGGCATCGCGAACCGGACCTCCACCGACCGCACCGCCTTCCGGGCGGGCGCCGACGCGTTCTCCTCGCGGCCCGGCTGGTGGTCGGCCTACTCCTCCGTCCCGGAGGCCTGGGCGCCGGACATCTCGTACCAGGGCGGGAAGTACCTGATGTACTACTCCGTCTCGAAGTTCGGCTCCAACACCTCCGCGATCGGTCTCGCCACCTCCACCACCGGCCAGCCGGGCAGCTGGGCCGACCAGGGCATCGTCTACACCTCGAACGCGTCCAGCGACTACAACGCCATCGACCCCAACCTGTTCGTCGACGGCGACGGCAAGTGGTGGCTGTCCTTCGGCAGTTGGTGGAGCGGGATCAAGATGATCCAGCTCAACCCCGGCACCGGGAAGCAGCTCTCGACCAACACCACCCGCTACTCCCTGGCCTCGCGGCCGACCGGCACGAAGGCCGTCGAGGCGCCGTTCATCGTCAAGCGGGGCGGCTACTACTACCTCTTCGCCTCGTACGACACCTGCTGCGCCGGCACCAGCTCCACGTACAAGGTCAAGGTCGGCCGCGCCACCTCCGTCACCGGGCCGTACGTCGACAAGAACGGCGTCTCCCTCATGAACAACGGCGGGACGCCGGTCCTGGAGTCGCACGGCAGCGTCATCGGGCCCGGCGGACAGTCGATCCTCAAGGACGTGGACGGCGACCTGATCGTCTACCACTACTACGACGGCAACGACAACGGCACGCCCAAGCTCGGCATCAACCTGCTGAACTGGAGCAGCGGGTGGCCCGTCGCCTACTGACCCGCCGCCCGGCCCATCCCGGGCGCGTTCGGCACGCCGCCGGGGGCGGGCCAGCCCGTCGCGGGGGCCGGGCTCAGGCCGTCGGTGCCGCGGACCTGTGCGGCCGTGAGGCCGCCGCGCGCGGGCACGCCGGGCGGGGTGGGACCCACCGGGGCCACCGGACCCATCGGGGCCATCGGAGCCATCGGAGCCACCGGGGCCGGGGCCGGAGCCGGGGCCGGGAAGGACGCCGGGGACGGGAACGGGGCCGGAGCGGGGGCCGGTGCCGGTGCCGGGGGCTGGGACACCGGAAGCGCGGCGGCCGGCGCGGAGAAGGGCATCGGCTCGGCCGCGGGCATCGGCACGGGCAGCGGCTCGGGCGCGGGCGCGGTCACGGGCAGCGGCTCGGGTACCGGCACGGGCATGGGCTGCGGCGCCGCGGACCGGGCCGCCGCCGGCTGGGGCACCGCGGGCCCGGTCACCGGCTGGGGCGCGGGCTGGGCCGCCGGCGGGGGCACGCCCGCGTCGAGCCCCGCGTTCAGCCCCGCCGCGAGGCCCTGCACCCCCGCCCCGTTCGTCGCCCCCACCAGCCGGTCAACCGCCGCCGTGCCCGAGCTGTAGCCGGTCCCGGTGCCCAGCTCGGGCACGGCGGCTCCCCTCCTGGTCCCGTAGAGCACCTGTTCCAGGCCGGACACCAGGCGACGCACGTCGACCTGGGGGCGCACCACGAGCCGCAGGAAGCGACTGGACGAACCGATCTTGTTGCCGCACTCGCGGACGAGGATCCGGTGCTCGGTGAGCAGCCGGTCCCGCACCACGGTGCCCTCCGCGCCGACGGGAAGCCGGACGAAGAGGAAGTTGCCCTGTGAGGGGTAGACGGTGAGGCCGGGCAGGGCCGAGAGCAGGCTCGACATCTCCAGGCGGTCCCGGCGCACCTGCTCCAGGCTCCGCGCGTACTCCCGGCCGTGGTCACGCAGCATGAACACGACGTGCTCGGCGAACGCGTTCAGGTTCCACTTCGGCAGCATGGAGCGGATCCGCCCGGCCAGCGCCGGGTTGGCCACCAGGTAGCCGAAGCGGATGCCGTGCAGGCCGAAGTTCTTGCCGAGGCTGCGCAGCACGATCACATTGGGGCGGAGCATCGCCTCCTGGACGACGGACGGTTCGCTCTCGGCGTCGCAGAACTCCAGGAACGACTCGTCGACGATCACCAGGTCCCGGTCCGCCATCGCGTCCAGGAACTCCACCACCGCCTGCTTGCGGAGGTAGCCGCCGTCGGGGTTGTTGGGGTTGCACAGCACGACGGCCCGGGTGCCCCGCGTGCGGATGAAGTCCGCGTACCGGGCGAGGTCGAGGGCGAAACCGCCGGACTCCTGGAGCGGGAACATGTCGACCCGCTTGCCGGTCTCCATCGGCTGGTCGGTCCACCGGCCGAAGGTGGGGACGGGCACCGCCAGCGACTCGCGCACCAGCAGGTGGTCGATCCAGGTGATCAGCTCCGTGGAGCCGTTGCCCATGGCGACGCACTGCGGCGGCAACTGGAGCAGGTCGCACAGCTCGGCGGTGATGGTGTCGGCGCCGCTCGGGTAGTACGTGAGGATGTCCCGCAGCCTCGCCGCCATGTCCTCGAACATCGCGGGGGTGGGGAAGTACGGGTTGCAGGGGATGCAGAAGTCCACCGGGCCGGCCCCGTCGCCCCCGCCGTGCCGGGTCAGCGCCGCCATCGACGGGCTGTGCGCCGAGCCGCCGCGGAACAGCGCGGTGACGTTGTCAGCCATGGGGCCGGCCAAGGGAACCTCCGTCTCTGGGTGGCCCGCGCGGGGGAGCACGGGCCGCCCATGGATACGGAGCCGGCCGAGGCGCCGTTCAACTCCTGTGAAGGAAGCGTGATGTCACGCGCTGAACGAGTGCACCGTCGTCGAGCGGTACGTCTGCCCGGGGCGCAGCACCGTCGACGGGAACGACGGCTGGTTCGGCGAGTCCGGGAAGTGCTGGGTCTCCAGGCAGAGCGCGTCGCCCTGCCGGTAGACCCGGCCGCCGGAGCCGACGAGGGTGCCGTCGAGGAAGTTGCCGGAGTAGAACTGCAGGCCCGGCTCGGTCGTCGCGATCCGCAGGGTACGGCCGGAGCGCGGGTCGCGCAGCGTGGCGACGTGCTCGGGCCGGCCGGTGATGCCCTTGTCCAGCACCCAGTTGTGGTCGAACCCCTGGCCGTAGAGCACCTGCTGGTGGGCGTCCCGGATGTCCTCGCCGACGGTCTTGGCGCGGCGGAAGTCGAAGGGGGTGCCCGCGACCTTCGCCAGCTCGCCGGTGGGGATCAGGCCCGCGTCGACCGGCGTGTAGCGGGAGGCGGCGATGGACAGCTCGTGGTCGTAGACGGTGCCGCTGCCCTCGCCCGCGAGGTTGAAGTACACGTGGCTGGTGAGGTTGCAGACCGTCGGCTCGTCCGTCGTCGCCTCGTAGTCGATACGCCAGTCGCCGGCCCGGGTGAGGGTGTACGTCACCCTCGTCCGCAGCGTGCCGGGGTAGCCCATCTCGCCGTCGGCGCTCGTGTAGGACAGGCGCAGGCCCACGTCGGAGCCGCGGGTGAACGGCTCGACGTCCCACACCCGCTTGTCGAAGCCCTGCGCGCCGCCGTGCAGGCTGTTCTCGCCGTCGTTGACGGACAGCCGGTACTCCGTGCCGTCCAGGGTGAAGCGGCCCTGGGCGATGCGGTTGCCGTAGCGGCCGATCAGCGCGCCGAAGTAGGGGCTGGAGGAGACGTAGTCCTCGATGGTGTCGAAGCCCAGCGACACGTTCGCGTACCGGCCGCGCCGGTCGGGCAGCTCCAGGGACTGCACGATCCCGCCGTAGGACAGCACCTTCATCCGGGTGCCGCCGTTCTCCAGCGTCCAGCGGTGCACCTTCGTGCCGTCGGCGAGCTTGCCGAAGAGCTCCTTCACCGGCTTCCTTCCTCCCGTGGCGTGGGCGGTGCCGCTGAGCGCGGCGGTGACACCGGCGGCGGCCGCCCCGGCGATGACGGTACGTCTGCTCATGTCCATGTGCATAGTGCGGCTCCCGGATAAGGAGGGGGCCCCGCCTTCCGGCGGGGCCCCGGCTGACTTACGAACCGGACTTGCGCTTGTTCCACACGTCGAACCCGACCGCCGCCAGCAGGGCGAGTCCCTTGATGACCTGCTGCCAGTCGGTGCCGACGCTGAGGAGGTTCATGCCGTTGTTCAGCACGCCGAGGACCAGGCCGCCGATGATCGCGCCGAGCACGGTGCCGACACCGCCGCTCATGGACGCGCCGCCGATGAACGCCGAGGCGATCGCCTCGAGTTCGTAGTTCAGGCCGGCCTTCGGAGACGCCGCGTTCAGCCGGGCGGCGATCGCCAGACCGGCCAGGGCCGCGAGCACGCCCATGTTCAGGAAGACCAGGAAGGTGACCTTCTTGTCCTTCACACCGGACAGCTTCGCCGCCGGCAGGTTGCCGCCGATCGCGTAGATGTGCCGGCCGAAGACCGAGTTGCGCATCAGATAGCCGTAGCCGACCACCAGCGCGCCCAGGATCAGCAGAATGATCGGCGCGCCCTTGTAGCTGGCGAGCAGCAGGGTGACGGTGAGCAGCGCGGCGGCGATGGCGACCAGCTTGAGCAGGAACAGGTTCAGCGGGACGACGTCCAGCGCGAACTCCTGCTGCCGCTTGCGGTCGCGCAGCTCCTGCAGGACCACGAAGGCGATCAGGACGAAGCCCAGCAGCAGCGTGATGTTGTGGTAGTTCGTCTCGGGGCCGACCTCCGGCAGGAAGCCGTTGCCCATCTTCTGCAGGCCGTCGGGGAACGGGCCGAGGGTCTGGCCCTCCAGCAGGATCTCGGTGACGCCGCGGAAGACCAGCATCCCGGCGAGGGTGACGATGAACGACGGGATGCCGAGATACGCGATGAAGAACCCTTGCGCCGCGCCCGCGACCGCGCCCGCCAGCAGGCACAGGACGACCGCGACCGGCCACGCCATGTCGTGCTGCACGGTCAGTACGGCCGCGAACGCGCCCACGAACGCGGTCAGCGAGCCGACCGACAGGTCGATGTGGCCCGCGATGATCACCAGCATCATGCCGATCGCGAGGATCAGGATGTAGCTGTTCTGCAGGACCAGGTTGGAGACGTTGCGCGGCAGCAGCAGGTCGCCGTCGGTCCACACGGCGAACAGGGCAACGATCAGGCCGAGGGCGAGCAGCATGCCGTACTGGCGCATGTTGCGTCGCAGGCCGTCCAGCACCAGGTGGAGCAGGCCTCCGCCCGACGCCGGTCCGGAGGAGCCCGGCGGCGCCGGGGCCGGGCTCTTGGCGGTCACATCCGTGCTCATCGGGTTACCTCTTTGTCCTTCGTCATCTGGCGCATCAGCGATTCCTGCGTGGCCTCGGCCCGCGAGAACTCACCCGTCAGCCGCCCGGCGGCCATGGTGTAGATGCGGTCGCACATGCCGAGCAGCTCGGGCAGCTCGGAGGAGATGAAGACGACCGCCTTGCCCTCGGCGGCCAGCTTGTCGATGACCGTGTAGATCTCGTACTTGGCGCCGACGTCGATCCCCCGCGTCGGCTCGTCCAGGATCAGCACGTCCGGACCCGCGAAGATCCACTTGCTGAGGACGACCTTCTGCTGGTTGCCGCCGGACAGCTTGCCCACCGGCTCGAACACCGTGGGCGCCTTGATGTTCATCGACGTCCGGAAGCCCTCGGCGACCTGGCGTTCCTCGTGCTCGTCGACGACGCCGCGCCGGGCGACCTTGTGCAGCGCGGTCAGCGAGATGTTCCGGTTGATGGTGTCGATCAGGTTCAGGCCGTAGTGCTTGCGGTCCTCGGTGACGTACGCGATGCCGTTCGCCACCGCCTCCGCGACCGTCCTGGTGCGGATCTCCTTGCCGTCCTTGAGGACCGTGCCGCCCGCGTAGCGGCCGTAGGTGCGGCCGAATACGCTCATCGCCAGCTCGGTGCGGCCGGCGCCCATCAGGCCCGCGATGCCGACGATCTCCCCGCGCCGCACCTGGAGCGACACCTCGTCGACCACCTTGCGCTGCTGGTCGATCGGGTGGTGCACGGTCCAGCCCCGGATCTCCAGGGCGGGCGCCCGGCCCTCCTCCGGCTGGTGCGGGGTGCGCTCGGGGAAGCGGTGGTCGAGGTCGCGGCCGACCATGCCGCTGATGATCCGGTCCTCGGTGGTGCCCGGGTCCTTCACGTCGAGCGTCTCGATCGACCGGCCGTCCCGGATGATCGTCACCGAGTCGGCGACCTTGCGGATCTCGTTCAGCTTGTGGGAGATGATGATCGAGGTGATGCCCTGGTTCTTCAGCTCCAGGATCAGATCGAGGAGCTTGTCGCTGTCCTCGTCGTTCAGCGCCGCCGTCGGCTCGTCCAGGATCAGCAGCTTCACCTTCTTGGCGAGCGCCTTGGCGATCTCCACCAGCTGCTGCTTGCCCACGCCGATGTCGGCGACCCGGGTCTCCGGGTGGTCGCTCAGCCCCACCCGGCGCAGCAGCTCGGTGGCGTGCCGCAGGGTCTCGTTCCAGTTGATCAGCCCGCGGGTGGCGTGCTCGTTGCCGAGGAAGATGTTCTCCGCGATCGACAGGAACGGCACCAGCGCCAGCTCCTGGTGGATGATCACGATGCCGTGCTGCTCGCTGGCCCGGATGTCCTTGAACCGGCAGACCTCTCCCTCGAAGAGGATCTCGCCCTCGTAGCTGCCGTACGGGTGGACGCCGGAGAGCACCTTCATCAGGGTGGACTTGCCGGCGCCGTTCTCCCCGCAGATGGCGTGGACCTCGCCCTGCCGGACGGTCAGCGTGACGTCCGACAGCGCCTTGACGCCGGGAAAGGTCTTGACGATCGAGCGCATTTCCAGGACGGGTCCCGCCATGGTCGTGCCTTCCAGTCGGTGATGGGTCGTCGGTCGGTGGCGACGGCTACTTGAGGTCCGACTCCTTGATGTAGCCGGAGTCGACGACGGTCTTCTGGTAGTTGCCCTTGTCGACGGCGACCGGCTCCAGCAGGTACGCCGGCACGACCTTCGCCCCGTTGTCGTAGGTCTTGGTGTCGTTGACCTCGGGCTTCTTGTCGTTCAGCACCGCGTCGACCATGTTCGAGGCGACCTTGGCCAGCTCGCGGGTGTCCTTGTAGACGGTCATCGACTGCTCGTCGGCGATGATCGACTTCACCGAGGCGACCTCGGCGTCCTGGCCCGTGACGACCGGCAGCGGCTTGTCCTTGGAGCCGTAGCCGTCCGACTTCAGCGCGGAGAGGATGCCGATGGAGATGCCGTCGTACGGCGACAGGACCGCGTCGACCTTGCCGCTCTTGTACGACTTGGTGAGGATGTCGTCCATGCGGCGCTGGGCGGTCGCGCCGTCCCAGCGCAGCGTGGTGACCTGGGTCAGCTCGGTCTGCCCGGACTTCACGACCAGCTGCTTCTTGTCGATGTACGGCTTCAGGACGTTCATCGCGCCCTGGAAGAAGTAGCGGGTGTTGTTGTCGTCGTTGGAGCCGGCGAACAGCTCGATGTTGAACGGGCCCTTCTCGCCGCCGTCCTTCAGGCCCAGCTTCTCGACGATGTAGGTGCCCTGCAGCTCGCCGACCTTCTCGTTGTCGAAGGAGGCGTAGTAGTCGACGTCGTCCGTGCCGAGGATCAGGCGGTCGTAGGAGATCACCGGGATGTCGGCGTCCTTGGCCTGCTGCAGGACGTTGTTCATCGACTTGTTGTCGATGGCCGCGATGATCAGGGCGTCCACACCCTGGGTGATCATGTTCTCGATCTGGGAGACCTGCTGGTCGGGGTCGTCCTCCCCGTAGACCAGCTTGGTCTTGTAGCCCTTGTCCTCCAGGTGCTGGACAACGTTGTTCCCGTCGGCGATCCAGCGCTCGGAGGACTTGGTGGGCATCGAGATGCCGATGGTGGCGTCCTCGGCGCTGCCCTTGCCCTCCTCGCTGCCGCCCTCGCCGTTCTGGCCGCAGGCGGTCAGGGTGAGGGCCAGGGAGGCGGCGGTGGCGATGGCGGCGACTGCGGCTCTGCGGTTGCGCATGGTCATCTTCCTTGATGTCGGTGCACAGCGGGGTGGGGATGTGTGGGATTCTGTTGGGCTGCGTCGGCTTCTGTGAAGGGGCCGTTCGAAAAGTTATGAATGCGTTTCGAACCGCTGGAGCTTTCCGGGCAGCCGCGAACCCAGCGGTGCCATGTCCCCGTCGGCCCCGTGCCGGGCCAGCAGGTCGAGCGCCAGGCGCCCGCGGCGCACCCGCTCCTTGGCGGTGGCCAGGGTCAGCTCGCGCAGGTGGTGGCCGTAGGGGTAGATGCCGGGGGCCTTCGACAGGCCGAACTTCAGATACAGCGGCGCCCCGCGCCGGATCAGCTCGGCCACCTCGTACATCCGGACATAGCCGCCCAGGTCGTCGGGCGCCTCGATGTACATGTCCATCGGCGCGGCCGACACCCGCCGGATCTCGGTGAGGTGATCCAGCGTCAGGTCGCTCGGCACGTTGACGGAGTCCGCGCCCAGCCGCTCGTACACCGCGAACGAGGCCGGGTTGACGGGGCCGATCAGCGCCGAAACTTTCAGCGTCGTGTCGGCGGGGACGATCCCGGCCTCGCGCGCCCGGTGCAGCGTCCACAGCACGCCCTCGTCGGCCACCAGCAGGCACTTCACCCCCAGCTCGGTGGCGCGGACGGCGTCCTCGACGCAGCCGGCGACCGCGTCGTGGCCCCGGGCGCGCAGCCCGGCCCCGCGCGAGTCGGTGCGGGTGGAGCCGCCGATGTCCCAGGTGCCGCGCGGGCCGGTGAACAGGCACAGCTCGATGTCGCGTTCGGCGGTCGCCTCGACCATCTCGGTGATCTCGGCGTCGGTCAGCATCCACACGCCGCTGCCCTGGCTGATCCGGTGGATCGGCACATCGAGGCGGGAGGCCTCCTTGAGCACCACGGCCAGCGCCTCCGGACCCTCGCAGGAGGGGATCTCGGTGCGCCAGCGGCCGCCGCCGGGAAAGGAGTGCGGCGAGGCGTCGGCGGGGTCGAGGCCGGGCGCGCCCAGGCCGAGTGCGGCGAGCGCCTGCTCACCGGGTCGTCGGGGGGCCGTGGCGGAAGCGTCGGTCACAGGGTGTCCTTCGTGTTCGAGATATCGGACGAGGTTCGCGGCTCAAGGCGTACGGGGTGGGAAGTACGCCGGTACGGGGGCCGTCAGGTAACCCTCGTACCGGCGTACGGCTGGGATGACTAGGGGCGCAGCAGGACCTTGCCCACCGTCGGGTCACCGGCCCCCACCAGCTCGATGGCCCGCGAGAACTCGGTGAGCGGCAGCTCGTGCGTGACCAGCGGCACCGGGTCCAGGAGCCCCGCCCCGAACACCCGCACCGCGTGCGACCAGGCGTCCGGCGGCGCCCCGAAGACGGTGTGCACCTCCAGCTGCCGTACCACCAGGTCCGTCGGGTCCAGACCCTCCGCGCCCGGCGCCGGGATGCCCGTCAGCACCAGCCGGCCGCCGCGCCGCAGCAGCGCCGCCGAGAGCCGGGCCGCGTCCGCGGACCCGGCGGTCTCGATCACGACGTCGAAGTCGCCCGGCAGCTCCTGGTCCCTGGTCCGGAAATCGGTCGCCCCGAACCGCCGGGACAGCTCCTCGCGGTCCCGCCGGGTGCCGACCACCAGCAGCTCGGCCGGGGACGCCGCGCGCAGGAACTGCACGGCGAACATGCCGAGCGTGCCCGTGCCCACCACGGCGGCCCGCTCACCCGGGCGGGCGTTCGCCTTCAGCGCGGCGGCCGCGATACAGGCCGCCGGCTCCAGCAGCGCCGCCGCGGTCAGGTCCGCGTCGCCGGGGAGCACGTGCAGCAGCCGCGCGGGGAGCGTCAGCGTCGCGGCCATCGCGCCCGGCTGGGTGAACCCGGTCTCCTCGTACCCGGCCGTGCACAGCGTCGTCTCCCCCGCGTGGCAGCGGTCGCAGACCTGGCAGTTGCGGAAGCCCTCGCCGACGACCTTGCGGCCGACCAGGCTCTCCGGCACCCCGGCGCCGACCGCCTCCACGGTCCCGGACCACTCGTGGCCAGGGGTCAGCGGATAGCGGACGTACCCCTCGGGCCGGTTGCCCTGGTACACCTCGCGGTCACTGCCGCAGATGCCCACGGCGTGCACCCGCACCAGCGCCTCCCCGGCCTCGGGGCGGCGCGGCGTGTGCTCCACCAGCCGGTGGCTGCCGGGGGAGTCGACGACGACGGCGGAGCTCACCGGGCGTCCTTGGGGTTCCGCTTCTCCCAGCCCTCGGCCCACAGATCGAAGTGGGCCCGCTGCTGCGGGAACTCCGCGGCGGCGTCCACGTCCAGCTCCACACCCAGGCCGGGCGCGTCGGAGAGGTGGAAGTACCCGTCGATCACCTGGGGCGCGCCCTTGACGACCTTCTTGATCTCCGCGTCCGCGAAGTCGTTGAAGTGCTCCAGGATCTTGAAGTTCGGGGAGGTGAAGCCGACCTGGAGGGAGGCCGCGGTGAGCACGGAACCGCCCACGTTGTGCGGGGCGATCAGCATGTAGTGGGTCTCGGCGGTCGCGGCCAGCTTGCGGGTCTCCCAGATGCCGCCGATGTGGCCGACGTCCGGCTGGATGATGTCCACGGCCTGGCTGTCGAACAGCTCGCGGAACTCGATGCGGTCGTGGATGCGCTCACCGGTGGCGACCGGGATGTCCACCTTCGCGGCGACCTTCTCCAGCGCCTTCAGGTTCTCCGGCGGGCACGGCTCCTCCAGCCAGGCCGGCTTGAACGGCGCCATCTCCTTGGCCAGCCGGACGGCGGTGGCGGGGGAGAAGCGGCCGTGCATCTCCAGCATCAGCTCGGCGTCGGGACCGATCGCGTCACGGACGGCCTCGATCAGGGAGACCGCGTACAGCGTCTCCTGGTGGTCCAGCTCGAAGTGGCCGGTGCCGAAGGGGTCGATCTTCAGCGCCTTGTACCCGCGCTCCATGACCCCCTGGGCGGCCTTGTGGTACGCCTCGGGCGTCCGCTCGGTCGTGTACCACCCGTTGGCGTAGGCCTTCACCTTGTCGGTGACCTTGCCGCCGAGCAGCTGCCAGACCGGCACGCCCAGCGCCTTGCCCTTGATGTCCCAGCAGGCCATCTCGATGACGGCGATACCGGACATGACGATCTCGCCGGCCCGGCCGTAGTCGCCGTACTTCATCCTCTTCACGAGGTCCTCGACGGCGAACGGGTCCGAGCCGAGAATGTGGTTGACCTCGGCTTCCTTCAGATAGCCGAGGAGGGCGTCGGTGTGTCCCAGCATCCGGGTCTCGCCGACTCCGGTGATGCCCTCGTCGGTGTGCACCTGGACGTACGTCAGGTTGCGCCACGGCGTCCCGACCACGTGTGTGCTGATTCCGGTGATGCGCACGGCAGTTGCCCCTCGTGAAGCGTTCGGCTCTGTTCGAGATTTCGGCACTCGTTCGAAATGCTGGCGTGACAGTAAGGACGCGGCGGCGGGGGTGTCAATGGGTCGAACGGATAACGGTTTCGGCACTTTCGAAAGCCGTCGGCGGCGTCGCTTTCGGCCGAAGGGGGAGAGATGCCGGGGCTGTCCTCGGCTCACCATGCCGGAACTGCGCGTTTCCCACAGAACATTCACAGCGTCGACTAGGCACGTTACCGGCCCGGAACTTAATCTTCCCGCGTCATGGACTACTGCCACCCGTGCCGACGGCACCTGAACGGCGCCCTCGCCTGCCCCGGGTGCGGCACGCCGGCCGAGCAGCTCCGCGCGTACGCGGAGGAGGACGTCGCGGGCGCCGGGGGCGCGTACGAGGGCGCGCCCGCCGCCCACCACGCGCCCTCCGGCCACCCCACCGCCGGCTACGGCGCCTACGCGGCGGCCCCGGCACACGCCGCCCACGGCACGGCACCCTGGCACCCCGGCTACGGCACGTCCCCCGCACCCGCCGCCCACGGGACGACGCAGGGCTACGCCCCCCACGGCCACGCCGACTACCAGGCCACGCCCGTCCACGGTGACCACGGATCGGCTCCCGCTCACGGTGACTACGGGCCGGCCGCCGCGCACGGTGACCACGGCACGCCGGCCCCCGCGCACGGCGACTACGGCACGCCCCCTGCCCACGGCCTCCACCAGCCGGCACCCGGCCACCCCGTCGGCCGGGCGGCACCCGGCCACGGTGACCCCGCGCGCCACGGTCTCCACCAGTCGGCTCCCGGTCACCTTGTCGGCCAGGCGGCACCCGGCCACGGTGACCCGGCGCCCCAGTCCGGCGTCGTCGACCACCCCGACGACGGGACCGCACCCGACACCCACGGCCGCGACGACCACCACGACGACCAGCACGCCCACGACGAGCACGACGAGCACGACGACCGCGACGAGTCGACGTCCTCCGCCCGCCGCGACCGGCGGGCCGAGGACAGCCGCCGGGACCGCAAGGCCGCGGCGCACCGGCGCCGCCGGCGCCGGGCCCTCCTCGTCACCGCCGGCTTCGTGCTGGCCGCGGGCGGCCTGAGCCTCGCGGAACTCGGCATGGACGCCGCCGGCTCCGACCCGGCGCCCGCGGCGGCGGGCGACGCGTCCGCGGACGGCGGCGCGGAGGAGGAGGCGGGCGAGACGGCGGACCCGCTGTCCGGCACGACGGGCGCCCCCGGCACCGGCCCCGGCGGGACCGGGTCCCCCTCGGACTCGGCGTCCCCGTCCGCGTCCTCCTCCGAAGACGAGGACAAGGACAAGGACAAGAAGGGCAAAGACAAGGACGACGAAGAGGAGTCGGACGAGCCGGCGGACCGGGCCACCCTGACCAGGGACCCCCAGTCGGGCCACGCCGACCCCCCTCAGGACACGGCCCCCACCACCACGGCCGCCCCGCCCGCCCCTGACCCCACCCCGGCCCCCACCTCGGACCCGACCACCGCCCCGCCGCCCCCGGACCCCGAACCGTCGCAGACCTGCGACCGGTTCCTGTGGTGGTGCACCTAGGCGCTGGAACAGCGCCTGGACGAGGCCGCGATGGTCCCGACGGACCCCTTCCGCGCCTCGGTCGTCTGGCCGACGGGACGTCAAGTCCCCCTTGTGACGGATGAGTCGAACAGGTAGACCTCGCCGTACCGATCTCAGGAACCCCGGAGGAGGTACGCGTGCGCACCAAGAGGACCGCGAGAACCGCCCCTGCGAGACCCGTCCTGACCACCGCCCTCGCCCTCACCTCGGCGAGTGCCCTGCTGCTCGCCGCGCCCGGCCCGGCCGGCGCGGACCCGGCTCCCGTCACCAGGGAGACCGCGGAGTCCCCGGCGCTCGACCACCGGAACGCCGCCACGTCGCCGCAGAGCGCGGCCCGCAGAGCCCTCACCGACCCGGGGCCCGGCCGCCCCGGCGACACGGAACGCACCCATGACGCGCGCGGCTATCCGCGCGAGCAGACCCTCGCCCCCGACCCCGAGAACCCGGCCGACAAGTCCCTCAAGCTGGGCCTGACGCCGTATCACGCGATCGCGAGCCGGCTGAACGCCCTGCAAGCCCTCGGCGACCGGGTGAGCGTGGAGGTCGCGGGCCGCTCGGCGGGCGGCCACCGGCTGTACCTCGTCACCGTCACCGCCCCGGAGACCCCCGCCCGGACCCGCGCCCAGCACCGGATGCGGGACCTCATCGAACGGGCCCCGGCGACGGCGGCCGGGGACCCGCGGCTGAAGAAGGCGTACAAGACCCCGGTCTTCTTCAACAGCAACATCCACGGCAACGAGTGGGAGGGCACCGACGCCGCCCTCCGCCTCGTCGAACGCCTCGCGACCGCGAAGGACGACAAGACCCGTGACCTGCTCGCGCACAGCCGCCTCTACTTCAACGTCACCGCCAACCCGGACGGCCGCATCGCCGGCACCCGCGCCAACGCGAACGGCTTCGACCTCAACCGGGACTTCGTCACCGCCTCACAGCCCGAGACCCGCGCGATGCGGCAGATCCTGCTCGACAAGCAGCCCGTGGTGATGCTCGACCTGCACGGCTACGTCAACGGCACCCTGATCGAGCCCACGACCCCGCCGCACGGCGAGAACTACGAGTACGACCTGTTCCTGAAGAACACCTACGCCAACGCCCTGGGCATGGAGGCCGCCGTCAACGGCCTCGGCTACACCGCCGAAAAGGACGGCGTCCAGCCCGCGCAGATCCCCTTCCGCGACCAGGACGAGGGCTGGGACGACTGGCCGCCGATCTTCACCCCGCAGTACGCCGCCTTCCACGGCGCGGTCGCCGCGCACACCGTCGAGATCCCGCTGCGGGTGAACAACGCCTCCTACGACACCCTGCCGGCCGCCGAACTGCGCCGCCGCGCTGCCGTCAACACGGACGTCGCGCAGGCCGCCATGACCGCCACCCTCGACCATGTGCGGCGCCACCGCGAAGCACTCGTCGCCGACCAGATCGAGGTGTTCCGCCGCGGCGCGGCCGGCGCCCCGCAGGTCCCGGTGTCGCCCGCGACCGTGCCCGGCGTGCCCGGCATCGGACCGGAGGACGTCTACACCACCACCTTCCCGCGCGCCTACGTCCTGCCGCCCGGCGGCCCGGCCACCGCCCGCCTCGTCGGCCACCTCCTCGCCAACGACATTCGCGTCGCCCGCGTCGCCCACCCCGCGCCGGGCTACCCGAAGGGCGCGTACGTCGTCGACATGCGCCAGCCCAAACGGGGACTCGCGGCCGCGCTCCTCGCGGACGGGCGGGACATCAGTGACAAGGTGTCCGTCATGTACGACATCTCCGGCTGGAGCCTCGGCCGGCTCTGGGGCGCCCCGGTGCGGCCCGTCACCGGCGGCGCCCTGCCCCACGCCGCGCTGCGCCCGGTGCGCGCCGCCGCGCCCGTCGCCCACGTCGCCCCGCGCGGCGACCTGCGCCTGCGCCTGGACGACGCCCGCGAGATCGCCGCTCTCAACGGGCTGCTGCGCCGGGGCGTGCCGGTGCGGCGGTCCGCCGACGGCGCCGCCGCGATCGTGCCGGGCTCCGCGCGCCGGCAGGCCGCCGAGGCGGCCCGGACGTACGACGTCTCCTTCGACCGGACCACGGACCGGGGCACCGCCCCGCTGCGCCACGTCCGCGTCGCCGCCGCCGTGACACCGGGCGAGCTGTTCGCGCTGCGGGAGATGGGGTTCGAGGTCACCCCGGTCTCCACGGCCGTGCTGAACGCGGGCTTCGACTGGTCCGGGACGGACGTCCTGTTCGTGTCGGCGGGCCTCGACCGGGACGCCCTGAACGAGCCGGCGCGCCGCGCCCTCGACGCCTTCCTCGACGGGCACGGCTTCGTCGGCCGCGGCGCCGCCGGTGCGCAGCTGAACGCCGGCGCCGGGCTGCTCGCCGTCAAGGCCGTCCAGGGCAACGGGGACGCCAACGGCGTGGTCCGGGTGGTGAACTCCGGCCCGCTGACCCGCGGCGCGCCCGCGCACGGCTTCGTCTACGCGCCGCTGTGGTTCACCGACCTCGGCCCCGGCGTGCGCGCCGAGCAGGCGTACGCGGCCGGGAACCCGCTGCTGTCCGGCCACTGGCGCCCGGCCGCCGACGGCACCGGCGGCCCGGCGGACGCGGCCGGACGGGCCTCGGTGGTGAGCGGACCCGGTGCGGTGCTCTTCGGCACGGAACCGCTCTTCCGGGCGCATCCCAAGGGAGAATTCCCGCAGGTCGGCCGGGCTTTGCTGACCACATCACGGACACAGGTCGAGGAGAGCGGATGACACAGGAGATCCACGGCACGGTCGCCGACGGCTTCGAGGGCGTACGGGAGGAGTTCGCCGCGTTCGTCGCCCGGGAGCGGCGCGAACGGCCGGACTACGAGGGGCAGCTGTGCGCCTATGTGCACGGCAGGCGGGTCGTCGACCTGTGGGCCGGACCGGAGGTGACCGCCGGGTCCCTGTACGGCGTGTTCTCCTGCACCAAGGGCGCCGCCCACCTGGTCACCGCGCTGCTCGTGCAGGACGGCACGCTGGAGCCGGACCGGAAGGTGACGTACTACTGGCCGGAGTTCGGCGCCGAGGGCAAGGGCGCGCTGACCCTGCGCGATCTGCTCGCGCACCGGGCGGGCCTGGTCGGTCTGGACGCCGGGTTCACCGCCGAGGAGCTGGCCGACGACCGGCTGATCGCGGAGCGGCTGGCGGACCAGCGGCCGTTCTGGCGGCCGGGCACCGCGTTCGGCTACCACGCGCTGGTGATCGGCGCGCTCACCGGCGAGGTGGTCCGCCGCGCCACCGGCCGCACCCTCCAGGAGGTGTACGAGGAGCGGGTGCGCGCCCCGTACGGTCTGGACTTCTTCCTGGGCCTGCCCGAGTCCGAGGAGCCCCGCTTCCGTTCCGTGCAGCCGATGGCGCCGACGCCCGAGCAGCGGTCGGTGCTGGACGACCGGCAGACGGGACCGCACACGCTGGCCTCGATCGCGTTCAACACGCACGTGCCGGGCGCGGTCGAGCTGGTGGACCACGCCAACTCGCGGCTGGTGCGGGCCAAGGGCCCGGCGTCCGCGGGCGGGGTCGCCTCGGCGCGCGGGCTCGCCGGGATGTACGCGGCGGCGATCAGCGAGGTCGACGGGCGTCCCGCGCTGCTGAAGCCGGACACGATCGCCGAGGTCGGGCAGATCCACTCCATCGGCCACGACCTGGTGGCCCGCGCGCACAAGGCGTTCGGGCTGGGCTTCCAGGCGACGGCCGAGAACTGGTACCCGTTCCTGGGCGCCGGCGCCTTCGGGCACAGCGGGGCGGGCGGCGCGCAGGCGTTCGCCGACCCGCGCAGCGGACTGGCGTACGGCTACACGCGGCGCCGGTGCGCGTTCCCGGGCGGGGCGGCGCCGGAGAACGTGGCGTTCGTCCGGGCCGCGCACCGGGCGGCGCTGGCCCTCTGAGCGCGGGCTCGTCCGCGCGCGGGCACGGGCGGAGGCCGCACCCCACGTCCAAGGGTGCGGCCTCCGCCGTACGCAACGAGTGCCGTCAGGCGAGCGTCACGGTGATGTTCCCGCGGGTCGCCTTGGAGTACGGGCACACCTCGTGGGCCTTCTTGACCAGGCTCCGCGCGGTCTCCGCGTCCACGTTCGGGATGTCCGCGGAGATCTCGACGATCAGGCCGAAGCCCTCGTCGTTCCTGCCGATGCCGACCTTGGCGGTCACGGTCGAGCCCGAGACGTCGGCGCCCTCCTGGCGGGCGACGACGCCGAGCGCGCCCTGGAAGCAGGCGCTGTAGCCGGCGGCGAACAGCTGCTCCGGGTTGGTGCCGGCGCCGCTGCCGCCCATCTCGGCGGGCGGGTTGACGACGACGTCGAGCTTGCCGTCGTCGGTGGAGACCCGGCCGTCGCGACCGTTCTCGGCGGTGGCGACGGCGGTGTACAGGACGTCCGACTGCTGAATGGCCATGCGGTGGTCTTCCTCCTCGGTCCGCCGCGACTCGCGCCCACGATCGCCGACGGTTTCCGGAAAGAAGTTACCGCATAACGGAAAGCGGCAGAAGGGGTGTCCAGAGGTCAGACAGCGGGACCGGGCCGGGTCAGAGCTTGACGATCATCTTCCCGGTGTTGTCGCCGCGCAGGACGCCGAGGAAGGCCTCCAGGTTGTTCTCGATGCCCTCGACGACCGTCTCGTGGTACTTCAGCGCGCCCGAGGCGACCCAGGGTCCGACCTCCTGGACGAACTGCGGCTGCAGGTCGTAGTGGTCACCGACCAGGAAGCCCTCGATCCGGCCGCGGGTCTGGATCAGCCGGGCCAGGTTCCTCGGGCCGGGCGCGGGCTCGGTGTTGTTGTAGACCGAGATCATCCCGCAGACCGCGATCCGGCCACCCTCGTTCAGGGAGCCGATGGCGGCCTCCAGGTGGTCGCCGCCCACGTTGTCGAAGTACACGTCGATGCCGTCCGGGGCGGCCGCGCGCAGCTGCTCGCCGACGGGGCCGTCCTTGTAGTTGAACGCGGCGTCGAAGCCGTACTCCTCGACCAGCAGCTTCACCTTCTCCGCGGACCCGGCCGAGCCGATCACCCGCGAGGCGCCCTTGAGCTTGGCGATCTGCCCCACCTGGCTGCCCACGGCGCCGGCCGCGCCGGAGACGAAGACGCTGTCGCCCTCCTTGAAGGCGGCGGTGCGCAGCAGGCCGGCGTAGGCGGTCAGGCCGGTCATGCCGAGCACGCCGAGGTACGTGGACAGCGGCGCCGCGTTCGCGTCGACCTTGACCGCGTGCTGGGCGCTCACCGCGGCGTACTCGCGCCAGCCCAGGAAGTGCAGCACGTGGTCGCCGGCCTCGAAGCCCTCGGCGTTGGAGGCGACGACCTCGCCGACCGCGCCGCCCTGCATGACCTTGCCCAGCTCGAACGGGGCGACGTAGGACTTGGCGGCGCTCATCCGGCCGCGCATGTACGGGTCCACCGACAGGTACAGGTTCCGCACCAGCACCTGGCCCTCGCGCGGGGTCGGGACCTCCGCCTCGACCAGGGCGAAGTTCTCGGGCTCGGGCCAGCCGACCGGGCGGCTGAGCAGGTGCCATTCACGGTGGACGGCGGGAAGCGTGGGGGTGTCGGACATGAGCCGGCCTCTCGTGCGGGGTGCGCTGTCTCGTGGTTCCGGAACCAGTCGCTCGGGAACCAGTGGTTTCCGTACCGGTGGTTCCCTACCGGTTGTTTCAGGACCTGAAACAACCATGCGCCTGAATATTTCAGGATGTCAAGCAAACGGGTACCCTGGACGCCATGGCCGCCACCCCGCCCCCCGCCCGCCGCCCCGACGACCTCACCCTGGAGGTCGTCGATCTCATCGGCGCGGTCGTGGCCCGCTACCACGAGGAGTTCGAGGAGGCCGCCGCAGGGCACGCCCTCACCGGCGCCCAGGCCAAGCTCCTGTCCCTGCTCTCCCTCGGCCCGCTGCCCATGCGCAAGCTCGCCCGCAAGCTGCGCTGCGAGCCGTCCAACGTCACCGGCATCGTCGACCGCCTGGAATCCCGCGGCCTGGTCGAACGCCGCCCCGACCCCGCCGACCGCCGCATCAAGGTCGCCGCCGTCACCGACGAGGGCCGCCGCGTCGCCCGCGGCCTGCGCGAGTCCCTGCACTTCGCCCGCGAGCCGCTGGCCGCGCTCGGCGAGGCGGAGCGCCTCGCCCTGCGCGACCTGCTGCGCCGCATGGTCGAGTCCGGGGCCGGGCCCGAGGAGACCCCCGGCGGTTAAAGTGCACCCATGCGCGATCTCGGGGTGGGCTTCGGCTATCTGATCAAGGGCCAGCGTTGGGTGGCCCGGCACGGCAGGCAGTTCGGCTTCGGGCTGCTGCCCGGACTGATCACCCTCGTGCTCTACGCCGCCGCGATCACCGCGCTCGCGCTGTGGGGCGCGGACTTCGTCGCCTGGGCGACCCCGTTCGCCGACGACTGGTCCAGCCCCTGGCCCGGACTGTTCCGCGGTCTGCTCACCGCCGTGCTGTTCGCGCTGTCGCTGCTGCTGGCCGTCGTCACCTTCACGGCGGTCACCCTGCTGATCGGCCAGCCCTTCTACGAGAGCCTGTCGGAGGCGGTCGACCGGGACGTCTCCCCGGACGGCACCGCCCCCGAGTCCGGGCTGCCGCTCTGGCGCGAGCTGTGGATCTCCGGCCGGGACAGCCTGCGGATCGTGATCCGGGCCGCCCTGTGGGGCGTCGCGCTGTTCGCGCTCGGGTTCGTGCCCGTCGCCGGACAGACCGCCGTCCCCGTCCTCGGCTTCTTCGTCACCGGCTTTTTCCTCACCGAGGAGCTGACCGGCGTGGCCCTGCAGCGCCGCGGCGTCGAACTGCGCGACCGCCTCGCCCTGCTCCGCTCCCGCAGGACCCTGGTCTGGGGCTTCGGAACGCCCCTCGCCCTCGCCTTCGTCGTCCCCTTCGTCGCGGTCTTCCTGATGCCGGGCGCGGTCGCGGGCGCCACCCTGCTCGCCCGTGACCTGCGCAGCGAGGAGACCACCGGGCACGACACCACCGACCGCCGGCAGGAGGACGCCGTCCAGTGACCGAGATCCTCGCCGTGGCCGTCATCACCGTGCTCGCGGTGATCGCCCCCGGCGCCGACTTCGCCATGATCGTCCGCAACAGCTACCTGTACGGCCGCCGCACCGGCCTGCTGGGCGCCGTCGGCGTCGCCGCGGGCGTCCTGGTGCACGTCACCTACACCATGCTCGGCGTGGGCCTGCTGATCGCCTCCTCGACGTTCCTGTTCACGGTCGTCAAGCTGACCGGCGCCGCCTACCTCGTCTACATCGGCGTCCGCACCTTCCGCGCCCGCGGCGACGTCCGCGTCGACCTCGGTGACAAGACGGAACTGACCCCGCTCGCCGCCCTGCGCACCGGCTTCCTCACCAACGTCCTCAACCCGAAGACCACCCTGTTCGTCGTCTCCACGTTCGCCCAGGTCGTCGACCCCGGCACCCCGCTGTGGCAGCAGGCGGGCTACGGCCTGTTCATGTCCCTCGCCCACCTGCTGTGGTTCGCCGTCGTCGCCGTGTTCTTCTCGCAGGACCGGATGCGCACCCTGATGCTGCGCGCCCAGAAGGTCCTCAACAAGGTCATCGGCTCGGTGCTGGCCGGCCTCGGCGTCAGCCTCGCGTTCGCCCCGTCGCACTGACGGCGACCGCCACGACGGACCGCACCTGCGCGACGATGTCCCGCCGGTTGCGGACGAACTCCGGATCGGTGACCTCGGTGGTGTTCCCCGCGCCGAACCGGAGCACCGGCGTGTGGACATGCCCGCCCGGCAGGCCCTTCAGCCGCAGCCGGTCCCGCAGCAGCGTGGCCCGGTAGGCGATCTCGTTGGACAGGTAGTCCCCGCCGCCCCCGGCCCGCGCCGTCGAACCGGGGGTCGGCCCGTCCGGCCGTACGACGGGCTCGGTGCCCCCGGCCGGGATCTCCGTCACGGACGTGTTGTCGTACACCGGGAAACGGCCGGTGTCCGCCGCCACGATGTCCCGGTACGGCAGGGTCGTCGACGTCCACTGCGGCGCCGCACCCGGACCGGGGACCGGGATGGTCTCCGTGCGGCCGGTGTTCTCGTTGTCGGGGAAGCCGCCCCGCCAGGCCCCGTTGGTCCGCTCGATGTCGAACCGGCCCACCCGCCCCTGGCTGACCGTCGCGAACAGGTCCACCCCGGCCAGATACGGCCGCAGCGTCCGCTCCACCGTCCCGTCCGTGAAGTCCCGCCAGCGCACCGGGAACACCACGGTCTCCACCCGCGCCGGCCCGTCCGCCGTCTCGATCACCGTGCCGTCGAGGGCGAGCGCGGCGGCCCCGGACGGATTGGAGATCCGGATGTCCCGGTCCAGCGTGAATGGGTCGAACCCGGTGACCAGGACCCGCCTGACGCCCTCGCCGCGGTGCGGGAAACCGATGTCTTCCTGCCCGCGCGAGGTCCGCTCCAACGCGTCCAGCAGCGCCGCCCGTTGCCGCTCGGACAGAGCGAACTGCGGTCGCCACGACCGTACTTCGCGGGTCATTGCCAGCCGCGCCCAGTACAGCGGCCGGTCGTCGTCCCGGCTCAGCTCCCCGCCCGCCGGACCGCGCCCCTGCGCCCGCGCCACCGCCCGCCGCCACAGCGCCGACCCCTCACGGACGACGACGGCGCGCGCCTGCGCGTAGGAGCGCGCCGCGCCCAGCGCCTCGGCGAACCGCGGTGCGGCGCCGGCGAATCCGGAGCGCCGCAGGATCTCCTGCGGGACGGCCTGGTCGAGGCGCCGCTCCTCGACCGAGACGGCGGGAGCGGCGGCGGGGGAGTCGGCGGGGGTGGTGGTGGCGGTCGCGGCGGAGTCAGCGGGGGTGGTGGCGGTCGCGGGGGCGGCGAGGCCGGTGACGAGCGCCAGGGACAGCAGGGCGCCGATCCGGACACGGGGGGATATCAAGGCGGTGGGGTCCTTCCGTCGCCGTGGGCAGGGACGTGCTGCGCAACGGCGGAAGTCTCCCCGCGCCCCGCCCGATCTACGCGGTCACTCCTCGCCCAGCAGGCTCAGGAAGTCCCGGAACGCCCCCGGCATGTCCACCGACTCCGGGTCCAGCAGCCACTGGTACTGCAGGCCGTCCATCACGGCGACCAGCAGCGGTGCCACGCGCTCGGGCGTGAGCCCGTTCGGCAGCCGGTCGCCGTACTCGGCGCGCAGGACCTCCGTCATCGACCGGCGGACCTGGACGTACCGCTCGGTGAAGTAGCCGCGGGCGGGATGACCGCCCGTCACGCTCTCGCCGAGCAGCGCCGCGAAGGTCTGGATGATGCCGGGGCGCATCGCGTTGTACTCCACCAGCGGGGCCAGCAGGTCCATCCGCCACTGCCGGGCCGGCATCGCGTCCCAGCGGTCGCGCTCCTCCAGCACGGCGACGAGCAGGGCGTCCTTGGTCGGGAAGTAGTGCAGCAGTCCCTGCTGGGTGAGCCCGACCCGCTCCGCGACCGCCGCCATGCTCGCGCCCCGGTAGCCGCGCTCGGCGATGACCTCCAGCGCGGCCCGCACGATCGCGGCCCGCCGCTCCTCGCTTCTGACCCTCGCGCCCATGGCGTCACCGTACGACATCCGTGTGCTCGTCATATAACGACAAGATAACGAAACCTAATGCTTCACAGGCGCCCGGTGCACCATGAGGAGGCGCCCGCACCGGCCCGACAAGGAGGCACCGCCATGGCCAGCACCCCGGCACCCCTGGACACGGCCGTCGAGGCGGCCCTCGCCCGGCTCGACCTGGACACCAAGACCCGCCTGCTGGCCGGCCAGGACGCCTGGACCCTGCCCGCGCTGCCCGCGATCGGCCTCGGCTCCCTGGTGATGTCGGACGGGCCGGTCGGGGTGCGCGGCGTGCGCTGGAGCGCCGACGACCCCTCCGTCGCCCTGCCCTCGCCCACCGCCCTCGCCGCCGCCTGGGACCCGGACCTGGCCCGCCGCGCCGGCGTCCTGCTCGCCCAGGAGGCCCGCCGCAAGGGCGTCCACGTGCTGCTCGCCCCCACCGTCAACCTGCACCGCTCCCCGCTCGGCGGCCGCCACTTCGAGGCCTACAGCGAGGACCCGTACCTGACCGGCCGGATCGGCGCCGCCTATGTGACGGGCGTCCAGTCCGGCGGCGTCGGCACCACCGTGAAGCACTTCGTCGCCAACGACGCCGAGACCGACCGCTTCACCGTGAACAACGTGATCCCCGCCCGCGCCCTGCGCGAGCTGTACCTGGCCCCCTTCGAGGCGATCGTCGGCAGCGCCCGCCCCTGGGGCGTCATGACCGCCTACAACTCGGTCAACGGCACCACCATGACCGAGCACCGGTACCTCGTGAACGAGGTGCTGCGCGGCGAGTGGGGCTTCGACGGCGTCAACGTCTCCGACTGGACCGCCGCCCGCGACACCGTCGCCGCCCTGCACGGCGGCCTCGACATCGCCATGCCGGGCCCGGACACCGTTTACGGCCCCGCCCTCGCCGAGGCCGTCCGCGCCGGCCGGGTCCGGGAGGCCGCGGTCGACGACGCCGTCCGCAACGTCCTGCGCCTCGCCGCCCGCGTCGGCCTCCTCGACGGCGCCGAGCCCGCCGTCACCGAGCCGCCCGCCGACGTGGACGGCGCCGCCCTGGCCCGCGAGATCGCCCGCCGCTCCTTCGTCCTGGTCCGCAACGAGCGCAGCCTTCTGCCGCTGAGGCCCGGCCGCACGGTCGCCCTCACCGGCGCCGCCGCCCGCGACGCCCGCGTCCTCGGCGGCGGCTCCGCCACGGTCTTCCCCGCCCGCACCGTCTCCCCGCTCGACGGCCTCACCGCCGCCCTCCCCGAAGGCACCCTCACCTACACCGTCGGCGCCGACCCCAGCACCGAACTCGCCGTCGCGGGCTCGGGCTTCGAGCTGCGCGCCGACTGCCGCGACGCGCACGGCGCCCCCATCGCCACCGCCACCGCCCCCAACGGCCGGATCCAGTGGCTGGGCGACGACCTCCCCGACGGCGTCACGCACGACAACCTGCACTCCGTCGAGCTGACCGGCACCTTCACCCCCCGCGAGACCGGCACCCACACCTTCGGCGTCCAGGGCACGGGCCGCTTCACCCTCACCGTCGACGGCACCACGTACTACGACGACGACCAGCGCCCCGCCAAGGACGACCCCTTCGAGGCGGTCTTCGCCGCTCCCGTGCCGCGCGCCCGGGTCGCCCTCACCGCCGGGCAGCCGGTGCCGGTCTCCCTCACCCACGTCGTCGACCCGCCCGCCGGCGTCCGCGTCAAGGCCGTCGCCTTCTCCCTCGCCCACCAAGAGCCGCAGCGCGACCCCGACGAGCTGATCGCCGAGGCGGTGCGCGCCGCCCGCGCCGCCGACACGGCCGTCGTCGTGGTCGCCACCACCGAACACGTCGAGTCCGAGGGCTTCGACCGCACCGACCTGCGGCTGCCCGGCCGCCAGGACGACCTGGTCCGCGCGGTCGCCGCCGCCAACCCCGACACCGTGGTCGTCGTCAACGCGGGCTCCCCGGTGGAGCTGCCGTGGCGCGACGAGGTCGCCGCCGTGCTGCTGACCTGGTTCCCGGGCCAGGAGGGCGGCGCCGCCCTGGCGGACGTGCTCACGGGCGCCCACGAACCCGGCGGACGCCTCCCCACCACCTGGGGCGCCCTCGCCGACGCCCCGGTCACCCGGGTCACCCCGGAGAACGGCGAACTCCGTTACGAGGAGGGCGTCTTCATCGGCTACCGCGCCTGGCAGAAGGCGGGCCGCACCCCCGCGTACCCCTTCGGCCACGGCCTCGGCTACACCACCTGGGCCTACGAGTCCGCCGAGGTCCACGGCAGCACGGTCACGGTCCGCGTCCGCAACACCGGCGAGCGCCCCGGCCGCGAGGTCGTCCAGGTCTACCTGGCCCCCGCCGAGCCCGGCGCCGAGCGCCCGGCGCGCTGGCTCGCCGGATTCGCGGGCGTCGAGGCGGCCCCCGGCGAGACCGCCGAGGCCCGCATCGACCTCCCCCGCCGGGCGTTCGAGATCTGGGACGAGACGACCAACTCGTGGTCGTTTGTGAAGGGTTCGTACGAGATCCAGGCGGGACGCTCGATCGCCGACCGCAGGATCACCGTGCCGGCTACCGTCTGAACCCTGGGACGACTCGTCCTGCCGAGCAGCCCCGGTCCGGCACCTGACACCGGACCGGGGCTCGTCCCGTCAGCCCGCGATCCGCCGCCCGTGCCCACCCGGCCGGCGCCACCACCCCCTAGGGCGCCTCGCGGGCCGTCACCGTGCGATAGGCGATCTCCGCGAGCCGCGCCTGGCCGTCCACACTCGGATGGAACCAGTCCCACTGGCTCAGCTGCGCCACCCCGAACCGGTACGCGAACACCGCGCCGCCGTCGGAGCGGCAGTACCGGTCCTGCGCGCACACCTCGCGCAGCACCCGGTTGTACGCCTCCACCCGCTCATGCACCGTCGACCGCCGCAGCCGCGCCGCCGCGTCCAGCGCCTCGGCGTCACCCAGCATCGACGGACAGATCCCCAGCTTCCACACCTGCAGGCCGAGCGCGCTGGTCCGCCCCTGCTGCCACAGCCGCAGCAGATTGGGCACGCTCGCCACGTACACCTGCGCCTTGGGCGCGCCGCGGCGCAGGGTGCGCAGGGCCTCCGTGAAGTCCGCGCGGAAGTCGGCGACCGGCGTCATCGCGTCCGCCGAGGCCCGGCAGGCGTCGTTCGCGCCCGCCATCACCGTCACCAGCTCCGGCCGGCGCGCCGCCGCCCGCGCCATCTGCCCGGGCAGATCCGCCATCCGCGCCCCGGTCACCGCGTAGTTCCAGCTGTGCGAGGCCGCCCGCGACCGCCCCAGCAGCCGCACGGCCAGACTGTCGACCTCGGGACTGCTGCCGGTCGCCCACGACACCTCGGGGCAGTCCGACAGGACCGTGCAGGCGTCGAAGCCGCGGGTGATGGAGTCGCCGACCGCGGCGACCGACCGCGGGGTGGTGTCCCAGTCCGGGGTCGGCGTGGGCGACGCGCGGCGTTCGGCGCTGCCCGGCGGGCTCGGCGCGTCACCGCCCACGGCGTCACACCCGGTGACCCCCAGCACGGCGGCCGCGGTCATCCCCGCCAGGACCGCCCGCGCACGGCGGCGACGGTCGCGCGGCTTCCGCATGCCCTGGTCCATCCCTTGTCACCCGTGATGTCGTGTCATGTTCTCCAACCCATGACAGCGTCCCAGGGTTCCCGGCGCACCTCATGGAACGGGTCACACCCGCACAGGCGTCCTGCCGGGTGAATGGCGGAGGTTTCCCGGTACCGGGACCGACGGTACGTCACACTCCTTGCGCCGCCGCACGGTAGCCTCGCCATCAACGTGGCCTGCAGGGCCACCGCCGCCCGCCCGTCCGCCCCCAGTCCCGCTCAGCCCGGAGGTACCGGTGACGACACGTGGAGTTCTGTACGTGCACTCCGCGCCGCGCGCGCTGTGCCCGCACGTCGAGTGGGCCGTCGCCGGGGTGCTCGGCACGCGCGTCAACCTCGACTGGATCCGGCAGCCCGCCGCCCCCGGCACCTGGCGCTCGGAGTTCTCCTGGCAGGGCGAGGCGGGCACGGCCTCCAAGCTGGCCTCCGCGCTGCGCGGCTGGCACCTGCTGCGCTTCGAGGTCACCGCGGAACCCTGCCCCACCGCCGAGGGCGAGCGCTACAGCTGCACCCCGGACCTCGGCATCTTCCACGCCGTCACCGGCATCCACGGCGACATCCTGATCCCCGAGGACCGGCTGCGCGCCGCCCTGCTGCGCTCCCAGCGCGGCGAGACCGACCTGGAAGCGGAGATCGCCAAGCTGCTGGGCAAGCCCTGGGACGACGAGCTGGAGCCGTTCAGATACGCGGGCGAGGGCGCCCCGGTCCGCTGGCTCCACCAGGTCGTGTAGACCACGGCCGGGAGAACCCACCCAAGGGGCGCGGGGAACTGCGCGAGAACCCCCCACGGTCCGACCCGGCAACGCACCGTCGACAGAACGGCGAACGGCCCGCCCCCCGAAGGGGACGGGCCGCTCTTCACAACCGACGGAGTCACACCGTCCGGAACGCCAGCACCACGTTGTGCCCACCGAAGCCGAACGAGTCGTTGAGGGCAGCGATACGGCCCTCGACGGGCAGCTTCCGCGCCTCCCCGCGGACGATGTCCGCGTGCGCCTCCGCCTCCGGGTCGAGGTTCTCGATGTTGATGGTGGGCGGCGCCACCCGGTGGTACAGCGCCAGGATCGCGGCGACGGACTCGACACCGCCCGCACCACCCAGCAGATGCCCGGTCATCGACTTCGTCGCGGACACCGCGAAGTGGTCCGCCTCGTCACCGAACACCTTCCGCAGCGCCTTCAGCTCGGCCACGTCACCGGCCGGCGTCGACGTCGCGTGCGCGTTGACGTGCACGATCTCCGCCGGGTCCAGGTCGGTGCGCTCCAGCAGGTTCTGCAGCGCGTGCGCGATGCCGCGGCCCTCCGGCTCCGGCTGCACGATGTCGTGGCTGTCGGCGGAGATGCCCTGCCCGACCGCCTCGGCGTACACCCGCGCCCCGCGCTTGGCGGCGTGCTCGGCGGACTCCAGGACGATCACACCGGCGCCCTCGCCGAGGACGAAGCCGTCCCGCGCGACGTCGTACGGCCGGGACGCGCCCTGCGGGTCGTCGTTGTTCTTGGACATCGCCATCATGTTGCCGAACGCGGCGATCGGCAGCGGGTGGATGGCCGCCTCCGTACCGCCCGCGACGACCACGTCCGCGCGGCCGGTGCGGATCATCTCGATGGCGTAGCCGATGGCCTCGGCGCCGGACGCGCACGCGGAGACCGGCGTGTGCACACCCGCGCGGGCGTTCACGGCCAGACCGACGTTCGCCGACGGGCTGTTCGGCATGAGCATGGGGACGGTGTGCGGGGAGACGCGGCGGACGCCCTTCTCCTTCAGCACGTCGTACTGGTCCAGCAGGGTCGTCACACCACCGATGCCGGAGGCGATGACCGCGCCCAGCCGGTCGGGGTCGACCGAGCCGTCCTCACCGGCCTTGCCGGTGAAGCCCGCGTCGGCCCACGCCTCCTGGGCGGCGACCAGCGCGAACTGCGCGGACCGGTCCAGCCGGCGGGCCTGCGGCCGCGGGATGACCTCGGAGGGCTCCACGGCCACGGACGCGGCGATCCGGACCGCCTGCTCGGCGGCCCAGTCCTGTTCGAGGGGCTTGACGCCGGAGCGCCCGGCGACCAGGCCCTCCCAGGTGGAGGCTGCGTCGCCACCCAGCGGTGTGGTTGCGCCGATACCGGTGACGACCACGGTGCGATTGGTCGGGCTCACGGGAATTCTTTCTCCAGATCGGTGGATTCAGCGGCGCCACCGCCGGGTGGCGGGGCAGGCAGCAGCCTGATCGAGGATCAGGCCTGGTGCTTGAGGATGTACTCGGTCGCGTCGCCGACGGTCTTGAGGTTCTTGACGTCCTCGTCGGGGATCTTGACGTCGAAGCGCTCCTCGGCGGCGACGACGACCTCGACCATGGACAGCGAGTCGACGTCCAGGTCGTCGGTGAAGGACTTGTCCAGCTGGACGTCCTCAACCGGGATGCCGGCGATCTCGTTCACGATTTCGGCGAGACCGGCGACGATCTCTTCCTGAGTGGCGGCCATGTTGGCGCTCCTTCGTTGTTTTCCAGAGGGTGTGGCGGTGGCGTCCGCGACGGATCGGCTCGATCCGGCACGGAGTGCCTAGGGGAGGGTAACGACCGACGCGGCGTAGACGAGACCCGCCCCGAATCCGATGACGAGCGCGGTGTCGCCGCTCTTCGCCTCGCCGGTCGCCAGAAGCCGCTCCATCGCGAGCGGGATCGAGGCGGCCGAGGTGTTGCCGGTGGTGCGCACGTCGCGGGCGACCGTGACGGTCTCCGGCAGCTTGAGGGTCTTCACCATCGAGTCGATGATCCGCTCGTTGGCCTGGTGCGGGATGAAGACGTCCAGGTCGTCGGCGGTGATGCCGGCCGCGTCCAGCGCCTGCTGGGCGACCTTCGCCATCTCGAAGACGGCCCAGCGGAACACCGCCTGGCCCTCCTGCGTGATCGCGGGGAACCGCTCGACGTCGCCCGTGCGGTAGTCCGTCCACGGCACGGTCTGCTTGATGGTCTCGGCCTTGTCGCCCTCGGAGCCCCAGATGGTGGGGCCGATGGCGGGCTCGTCCGAGGGGCCGACGACGACGGCGCCGGCGCCGTCACCGAACAGGAAGGCCGTCGCGCGGTCCTCCAGATCGGTGAGGTCGCTCAGCCGCTCCACGCCGATGACCAGGACGTACTCGGCGGAACCCTCGACGATCATGCCCTTGGCGAGGGTGAGGCCGTACCCGAAGCCGGCGCAGCCCGCCGAGATGTCGAAGGCGGCGGCCTTGTTCGTACCGAGCTTGTCGGCGATCTCGGTGGCGACGGCCGGGGTCTGCTTGAAGTGCGTGACGGTGGAGACGATCACCGCGCCGATCTGCCCGGCGGTGATCCCGGCGTCCGCGATGGCCTTGCCGGACGCCTCCAGCGACATCGCGGCGACGGTCTCCTCGTCGTTCGCCCAGTGACGGGTCTGGATGCCGGACCGCGAACGGATCCACTCGTCCGACGAGTCGATCGTCTCGAGGATCACCTCGTTGGGCACCACGCGGGTGGGCCGGTAGCCGCCCACGCCCAGGATGCGGGCGTACGGGGCGCCCTTCGCGGGCTTGATCTTCGACATGGGTCGGTCGGCTCCTTCGGGCTCAGGCGCCCGCCGCGTCGGCGGCAGCTTCGGTGGCGGCCGCGATCAGCTCACGGGCCGCGTCGAGGTCGTCGGGGGTCTTCAGGGCCAGCGTCCGCACACCGGGCAGGGCGCGCTTGGCCAGACCGGTGAGGGTGCCGCCGGGGCAGACCTCCAGCAGGGCGGTGACGCCCATGGCCTTGAAGGTCTCCATGCACAGGTCCCAGCGGACCGGGTTGGCGACCTGGCCGACCAGCCGGGAGACGACCTCGTCACCGGTGGCGACGGTCTGCCCGTCCTTGTTGGAGACGTACGGCACCGCCGGGTCGGCGGGCGTGAGCGCGCGGGCGGCCTCGGCCAGCTTGTCGACCGCGGGGGCCATGTGGTGGGTGTGGAACGCGCCGGCCACCTGCAGCGGAACGATCTTGCGGACGCCCTCGGGCTTGTCCTCGTTCAGCGCGGCCAGCTGCTCCAGCGTGCCCGCGGCGACGATCTGGCCGGCGCCGTTGACGTTCGCCGGGGTCAGGCCCAGCTTCTCCAGGTGGGCGACGCTCACCTCGGGGTCGCCGCCGAGCAGCGCCGACATGCCGGTCGCGGTGATCGCGGCGGCCTCCGCCATGGCCAGCCCGCGCTTGCGCACGAGGGTCAGCGCGGCGGTGTCGTCGAGGACGCCGGAGAGGGCGGCGGCGGTGATCTCACCGACGCTGTGGCCCGCGACCGCACCCGGCCGGATGTCACCGAGTGCCGTGGCCGACAGGATGCCGGCGGCGACCAGCAGCGGCTGGGCGACGGCGGTGTCGCGGATCTCCTCCGCGTCGGCCCTCGTGCCGTAGTGGGCGAGGTCCAGTCCGATGGCCTCCGACCAGGCGGCGACGCGTTCGGCGGCACCGGGCAGGTCGAGCCAGGGGGTCAGGAAGCCGGGCGTCTGAGCGCCCTGGCCGGGAGCGACGAGTACGAGCACTCTCACACTCTCTCTTGGGGACGGGCACGGCCGCCCGTGGGGACAAGGACGAAGAACAGCAGGGGGTTTTGTGGATCCCGCACAAAAGCCTAGGGCTGGGCATCCCCGTCGGCCAGACGCCCCAGGATGAGCGCGATCCGCAGTGTGAAGGCGGAGCGTACATCGGAAGGGGACCAGCCGGTGACGTCAGTCACACGTCGGAGCCGGTAGCGGACGGTGTTCGGGTGAACGAAGAGCATCCGGGCGGCCCCCTCCAGACTGCTCGCCTGCTCCAGGTACACACTCAGCGTCTCCAGGAGCGCGGACCCGGCCTCCTCCAGCGGTCTGTAGATCTCCTCCACCAACTGCTCGCGGGCGCCCGGGTCTCCGGCGATCGCGCGCTCCGGCAGCAGATCGTCCGCCAGCACCGGCCGCGGGGCGTCCTGCCAGGCGGAACACGCCTTCAGCCCGGCCGCGGCGGCCTGCGCGGACCGGGTCGCGGCCAGCAGGTCCGGCACGATCGGACCCGCCACCACGGGCCCCGCCGCGAACGGCCCGATCAGCGACTTCGCGACCGCCAGCGGGTTGTCGCTGCCGCCGGCGATGACGACCAGCCGGTCCCCGAGGACCCCGGTGAGCACCTGCAGCTTGGCGTGCCGGGCCGCCCGCCGGATCGCCTCCACGGTCAGCTCGGAGTCGCCGTCGGGTGCCGTGCCCAGCACCACGCAGACGTGCTCCGGCGAGTTCCAGCCCAGCGCGGCGGCCCGCGAGACCGCCCCCTCGTCGGCCTCCCCGCTCAGCACCGCGTTCACCACCAGCGACTCCAGGCGGGCGTCCCAGGCACCGCGTGCCTCGGCGGCCTGGGCGTAGACCTGCGCGGTGGCGAAGGCGATCTCCCGCGCGTACACCAGCAGCGCCTCGCGCAGCACGGACTCGTCACCGGGCGCCGCGACCTCGTCGATGGCCGACTCCATGACCTCGATGGTGGTCCGCACCATCTCCACGGTCTGCCGCAGCGTGATCGCCCGGGTCAGCTCGCGCGGCGCGGTCCCGAAGACATCGGTGGAGATCGCCTGCGGGGCGTCCGGGCGCCGGAACCACTCCGTGAACGCCGCGATACCCGCCTGCGCGACCAGCCCGATCCAGGAACGGTTCTCCGGTGGCATGGCCCGGTACCACGGCAGGGTCTCGTCCATGCGCGCGATGGCCTGCGCGGCGAGGGATCCGGAGGACTTCTCCAGCCGCTTCAGGGTCGCGTCGTGCGGATGGGCGCGGCGTGCGGCTACGGGGCTGCTGGATTCGGGTTCGGGCACGGGGACAAGACTGCCTTATCGGAACGGGAGCATGCTCCGCCGGGTCGTCATGGACGTCTACGGTGGGATGCGTGATGGACATACGGCGCGCCGGCGAGCGCTCTCCCGGAGGGGACCCGGAGTCGGGGATCGTATCCCGGCACGCCTTCTCCTTCGGCTCGCACTACGACCCCGACAACCTGCGCTTCGGCGCGCTGATCGCCTGCAACGAGGAGCGGCTCGCCCCGGGCGCCGGCTTCGACGAGCACCCGCACAGCCACACCGAGATCGTCACCTGGGTCGTCGAGGGGGAGCTGACCCACCGTGACTCCACGGGCCGCGAGAGCGTCGTACGCCCCGGAGACGTCCAGCACCTGAGCGCCGCGGCCGGCGTCCGCCACGTCGAACGCAACGACGGCGACACCCCGCTCACCTTCCTGCAGATGTGGCTGACCCCCCTGACACCCGGCGGCACCCCCTCCTACGCGGTCACCCGGGCGCTCACCACCCCGTACCCGGTGCCCGCCGCCGGCGCCACCCTCCATGTGCTCAGCCTCACACCGGGCGGGCGGACCGCCCTGCCGGACGCGCCCCTCCGCTATCTCCACGTCGTCCGGGGCGACCTGCGCCTGGACACGCGGACACTGGGCCCCGGCGACTCGGCGAGGATCACCGGGACGCAGGCCGTGGAGGCGCGGGCGCGGACGGCGACGGACGTCCTGCTCTGGGAGATGACCGCGTAACCCGCACGCGGTCACCGCTCCCGCCGGCTCAGCCGCGCACCTCGGCCAGCACCGCGTCCGTGAACGGCGGCCACGCCTCGACCGCCCAGGGCCCGAAAGCGCGGTCGGCCAGGGCGACGCAGGCCACGCCCGCGTCCGGGTCGATCCACAGGAACGTCCCGGACTGCCCGAAGTGACCGAACGTCCGCGGCGAGGACGACGATCCGGTCCAGTGCGGTGACTTCCCGTCCCGGATCTCGAAGCCGAGCCCCCAGTCGTTGGGGTTCTGGTGCCCGTACCCCGGCAGCACCCCCTTGGTCCCCGGGTACTGCACGCTCATCGCCTCGGCCACCGTCCGCGGATCCAGCAGCCGCGGCGCCTGCACCTCCGCCGCGAACCGCAGCAGGTCCGCCACGCTCGACACCCCGTCCTTCGCGGGGGACCCCTCCAGCGAGGTCGACGTCATCCCCAGCGGCTCCAGCACCGCCTGCCGCAGATACTCGGCGAACGGGATGTCCGTGGCCTTCGCCACATGATCACCCAGCACCTCGAACCCGGCGTTCGAGTACAGCCGCCGCTCGCCGGGCGTCCCCGTCGAACGGTGCTCGTCGAAGGCCAGCCCCGAGGTGTGCGCCAGCAGATGACGCACCGTCGAGCCCTGTGGCCCGGCCGGCTCGTCCAGCTCGATCGCGCCCTCCTCGTAGGCGACCAGCACCGCGTACGCGGCCAGTGGCTTGGTCACCGAGGCCAGCGGGAAGGGCCGGTCCACCGGCCCGTGGGTCCCGAGGACCGTGCCGTCGGCCCGTACGACACCCGCTGCGGCGGCGGGAACAGGCCAGTTCTCGATCAACGCGAGGCTGTTCAGCGACATGCGTCGAGCCTAAGCGCTCACCGCTGTGCTCCCGTCGACGGGTCCGGCGGGATTCTCCTTGCCTGGAGTGCACTCCAAGGTCATAGCGTGGTGGCCATGACGGTGATGCAGACCATGCCCGCGGCCACCGACGACCAGCCCAGCACGACCGACATCTGCTCCGCCGCGCCACCCCGGCACCCCCGCCCGGACGGCCAGGACCGCTACACGATCAGCGAGGTCGCCGCCTTCACCGGCCTGAGCGCCCACACCCTGCGCTGGTACGAGCGCATCGGCCTGATGTCCCACATCGACCGCTCGCACACCGGCCAGCGCCGCTACACCAACCGCGACCTGGACTGGCTGGACCTGGTCGGCAAGCTGCGGCTGACCGGAATGCCGGTCGCGGACATGGTCCGGTACGCCGAGCTGGTGCGCCAGGGCGACGACACCTACCCCGAACGGCGCGAACTGCTGGAGGCGACCCGCCGGGACGTCCTCAAGAGGATCACCGAACTGCAGGACACGCTCGCCGTACTCGACCGCAAGATCGGCATTTACTCCGAGAGGACCCGATGACCACCACCACCCTCCCCACCGTCCGGCTCGGCGCGCACGGCCCGGAGGTGGGAGGACAGGGCCTCGGCTGCATGGGCATGAGCTTCGCCTACGGCCCGGCCGACGCCGGGGAGTCCCGGGCCACGCTGGAACGGGCCCTGGAACGCGGCGTCACCCTGTTCGACACGGCGGACGCCTACGGCGACGGGGACAACGAACGCTTCCTCGCCCCCTTCGTACGGGCGCACCGCGACGAGCTGGTCATCGCCACCAAGTTCGGGCTGTCGATACCGCCGGACGACCCCGCCCGGCGCATCATCCGCAACGACCCGCCGTACCTGCGCCGGGCCGTCGAGGCCAGCCTGAAGCGCCTCGGCACCGACGTCATCGACCTCTACTACATGCACCGCCGGGACCCGCGGGTCCCCATCGAGGAGACCGTCGGCGCCATGGCCGAACTGGTCCGCGAGGGCAAGGTCAAACACCTCGGCCTCAGCGAGGTGACGGCCGGCGAGCTGCGCGCCGCGCACGCCGTGCACCCGATCGCCGCCGTGCAGTCGGAGTGGTCGCTGTTCAGCCGCGACATCGAACGCAACGTCGTCCCGGCCGCCGCCGCGCTCGGCGTCGCCCTGGTCGCCTACTCCCCGCTCGGCCGGGGCTTCCTCACCGGCTCCTTCGCCCGCGCCGAGGACCTCACCCCCGACGACTTCCGCCGTCGGCAGCCCCGCTACACCGGCGACAACGCGGCGGCCAACGCGGTGCTGCTGGACCGGGTCCGCGAGGTCGCCGCCCGCCGCGACGCCACCCCCGGCCAGATCGCCCTGGCCTGGGTCCACCACCGGCAGACGGTCCACGGCCTCCCGGTGATCCCCCTCCCGGGCACCAGCAAGCCCGGCCGGGTGGACGAGAACACCGCGGCGGCCCGCCTCACCCTCACGGAAGAGGACCTGGCCGTCCTGGAACCGCTCGCCTCCCTGGTGGCAGGTGACCGGTACGCGGACATGGCGTTCACGTCCGCGGGGCGGGAGTGAACCCGCCCGGCCCCCGGCGGCCGCTCACAGCTCGGCGAGCAGCTCCGCCTTCTTCACGGAGAACTCCTCGTCGGTGACCAGCCCGGCCTGATGCAGCTCCCCGAGGTGCCGGATCCGCTCGGCGATGTCCGCGGGGTCGCGGCGCCGGTGCGCCACGGCCACCGCGGGCACCGGCCCCTGCGCCCGCACCGCCGCCAGCACCGCCGCCGCGAACGGCAACGACTCGTGCACGGGCCCGTACCCCAGCCCGAACACCACCGCCGCCGGATCCTGATCGGCCTGCGCGGGCTGGTCCTGACCGCACCCGTCCCGCCGCAGCAGCCGCAGATACCCCTCGAACAGCTCGGGGGAGCGCCACTCGACGCCCCCCAGCTCCGTGACGGGGAAGCTCTGGTCGCCGGCCTTCCACTTCGCCGACGACGCCCCGGTCCAGAACCACCGGAACCGCACGGTCGTCCCGTCGAAGGAGGCCTTCCCGTCGTACGCCTTGAAGGACAGCGGGGCGCCGGGCGCGGCCACGAGGAACCGGTCCGCCGGTCCCGACTCGGTCAGCCGTGCCCGCAGCTCGTCGGCGTAGTACTCGGCGAGCATCTCCTGCTCGGCCGGCAGTACCAGCCGGTACGGATCCCCGTTCTCCTTCAGCTGCCCGTCCGCCGCCTCCAGCACGGGGTCGGCGCCCGGCCGCACCTCCGCGCGCAGCACGACGGTCCCGCGCTTCCCGGGGGTCAGCGTGACCCCCTGCAACGCCGCCAGCGGCACCCGGCGCTCACCGAGCGCCTGGAACAGCTTGGGTGTCCGAATCCCCCGTTCGTAACGGATGAGCACGGAGTCGGACTCGAACTCCCAGGCGGCATGAAATCCGGCCAGTACGTCACCCATGCGGCTCATCGTATGCGGCGCACGCTCTTTCGTCCCCTCCCTGCGCATACCGCTGTTCTTCCGTCCTCTACGCGCGTCCGGCCGGGAACGCACCGGACAAACCCGCCCGGCACATGCCCCGATCGTCGGCGCAGTCCACCGCGCGGTACGCGCCAACCCCGATCTCGGCGAGGTTCGCCAGGCTCTCCGTGCCCGGTTCGAAGTACCCGGCGTGCCCCCGGGCGCCGCGCGCCGACAGCAGCCGGGCGCCGAAGGCGGCGGACATCGGGTCCGCGCCGTGCCCGAGGCCGCCGAGGTCGAGATACGGCACGTCCTGGATCCAGTCGTCGGCGTCCCGCATGGCCCACACATGGGCGGAGGTGCCCAGGTGCGCCGCCTTCGCGACCCGCATGCCGGGGCTGCCGGCCACCGCTATGTCGGCGACCCGCCGCGGCAGCGCGGGCGCGGCGACGCCGCACACCACCGAGCCGTAGCTGTGGCAGAACAGGGAGACCGGCGCGTCGCCGGGCAGCGCGCGCACCAGCGCGGTCAGCCGGACGGCGCCGTCCGCGGCGCGGTGCGCGGTGGCCGCGTCCATGCCGATGCCGCTGGGGGCGGTGTAGTCGGCCCAGGCGATCACGGCGGTGCGGGTGCCGGGGCTCGCCGCGCGTTCGGCGGCGTACAGCGACTTCGCCATGCCGACCGGGGCGGAGTGGGCGCGGCGGGTGCGCTGGAAGGTGAGCAGGTCGGTGTCGACGCCGGGGACGACGACGGAGATCCGCTCGGCCCGGGTGAGGTCGCCGAAGACCTCGGCGATCCGGCCCGAACCCTCGGGGTCGAAGGCGAGGATGTGCCGCCCCTCGCGCATCAGCGCCTCGAAGCGGTGCATCCGGCGGCCGGCCTCCTGCTGTCCGGCCGGGGTGAGCCGGCTGTCGCGCATGCGCCGCCGCTCCACTTTCCCGGCCTGGGCGAGGGCGACGCGGTTGGCGCGGTAGCGCAGGTCCACGGGGGCGCCGTTCATGTTGCCGACCGCGAGCGGATAGCGGTGGGCGAGACGGGTGCGCTGGGCCTCGGTGAGCGAGGCGAAGAAGCGGGCCAGCCGGTCGGGGCCGGAGTCCGGGTCCGGCAGCGGGTGCCCGTCGATCCGCCCCCGCTCCCAGGCGGTGAGGGAGGCCTGCAACGGGGTGGTCTCCCGGTGGCCCTTCAGCGCGGTCCAGCCGGTGGTCGCCAGCATGACGAAGACGACCGCCAGCGCGAGCAGCGCGCGCCAGAGGTTGAGTTGCGGGGAGGTGCCGAAGGAAGTCACTGGGAGGACACACTAGGAGAACGAGAGGGTCTCGCGTGACCCGTGTGACAGGCATCACGTTTGGGTGTCCGGTCGCGGAGCAGGCGGATGGGTTGCGCGTTCCGCGGGGGTGGCGAGGCGTGACCCCGTGGGGACGATGGCCCCCGTTTCCGCGGCTCTACGGCGTGCGCCAGTTCTCCGCGAGCGCCGGCCCCACCTGATCGAGGTAGGCCGCCGTCAGCGCGCGCAGCGCCTCCACGCTGAAGTCGTCCCCCGCGCTCCACAGCCGCTCGGTGACCCTTATCACCCCGCCGAAGACGGCCACCGCCACCCGGGGGCGCGGATCGGCGTCCACGTCCAGGCCCTCCCGCCGCGCGATCAGCCGGGCGATCCGCTCCTCGGCCTCCGCGGAGCTGCGCAGGTAGGCGGCGAGCAGGACCGGCGTCGACTCGATCACCCGGTACATCCGCAGATACAGCTCGATCGGCACGACGGCCTCGACGATCTCGTGCAGGGTGTCCCAGCCCTCCTGCACGGCCCGGCGCATCGCCTCCAGCGGCGGCTCCTGGGCGGGGCGGGCGCACAGGGCCTCGACGAAGTGGTCCATGGCCAGCTGCTGGGCGGCGAGGGCGGCCTCCTCCTTGCCCGCGAAGTAGCGGAAGAAGGTGCGCTGCGAGACGTCGACGGCCGCGGCGATCTCGTCGACGGTGGTCTGCTCGTAGCCCCGCGTGGTGAACAGTTCGAGGGCGGCCCGGATCAGCGCGTCCCGGGTGCGCTGTTTCTTGCGCTCGCGCAGGCCGGGCGGTGTCGCCGTGTTCATGGCACCTCTTCTCCGAACTGTCTGAACTGTCCCGCCGGCCCGGACCGTACCCAGGTGACGTGTCAGTTACCGAAACCTGAAATCGTTTGTCAACTGTCAGCGGCTGTCACTAGCCTCGAAAGTATGACTAGTCAGACCACCATCGACTCGACGGGGCCGGGGGACGGCGCATCAGCCCCGTCCGGTCCGGCACCCGCCAAGGGGCTGCGCGGCCACCCGTGGTTCACCCTCATCACCGTCGCCGTCGGGGTCATGATGGTGGCCCTCGACGGCACCATCGTGGCCATCGCCAACCCCGCGATCAAGGACGACCTGAAGGCGAGCTTCGCCGACGTCCAGTGGATCACCAACGGCTACTTCCTCGCCCTCGCGGTCTCCCTGATCACCGCCGGCAAGCTCGGTGACCGCTTCGGCCACCGGCAGACCTTCCTCATCGGCGTCGTCGGCTTCGCCGTCGCCTCCGGGCTCATCGGCATGTCCGGCAGCATCGCGCTGGTCGTCACCTTCCGGGTCCTCCAGGGCCTGTTCGGCGCGCTGCTCATGCCGGCCGCGCTCGGCCTGCTGCGGGCCACCTTCCCGGCCGAGAAGCTCAACATGGCGATCGGCATCTGGGGCATGGTCATCGGCGCCTCCACCGCCGGCGGCCCGATCCTCGGCGGTGTGCTCGTCGAGCACGTCAACTGGCAGTCGGTGTTCTTCATCAACGTGCCGGTCGGTGTCCTCGCCGTCGTCCTCGGCGTCCTGATCCTGGTCGACCACCGCGCCGAGAACGCGCCGCGCTCCTTCGACCTGCCGGGCATCGCTCTGCTGTCCGGCGCGATGTTCTGCCTGGTCTGGGGCATCATCAAGGCCCCGCCGTCCGAGTGGGGCTGGGGCGACGGCCGGACGTGGGCCTTCCTCGGCGCCTCCCTGGTCGGCTTCGCGCTGTTCACCTTCTGGGAGACGAAGGTGAAGGAGCCGCTGATCCCCCTGGGCCTGTTCCGCTCGCTCTCGCTGTCCGCGGGTGTCGTGCTGATGGTCCTGATGGCCATCGCCTTCATGGGCGGCCTGTTCTTCGTGACGTTCTACCTGCAGAACGTGCACGGCATGGGCCCGGTCGACGCCGGCCTGCACCTGCTGCCCCTCACCGGCATGATGATCGTCGGCTCCCCGCTGGCCGGCGCGATGATCACCAAGTTCGGCCCGCGGATCCCGCTGGCCGGCGGCATGGCCGTCACCGCGCTCGCCATGTGGGGCATGTCCACGCTGCGGGAGGACACCGGCAGCGGGGTGATGTCCCTGTGGTTCGCCCTGCTCGGCCTGGGGCTCGCGCCGGTCATGGTCGGCGCCACCGAGGTCATCGTGGGCAACGCCCCGATGGAGCTGTCGGGCGTCGCGGGCGGTCTCCAGCAGGCGGCGATGCAGATCGGCGGCAGCCTCGGCACGGCCGTGCTGGGTGCCGTGATGGTCTCCAAGGTCGACAGCGACCTCGCCGGCAACTGGGCCGACGCGGGCCTCCCGCCGCTCAGCCCGGAGCAGGAGGCGCAGGCCTCCGAGGCCATCCAGGCCGGTGCGGCCCCGGTCCCGCCCGGCACCCCGCCGGAGATCGCCGCGAAGATCACCGACGTCGCGCACGACACCTTCATCTCCGGCATGTCCCTGGCGTCGCTGGTCGCCGCGGGCGTCGCCGTCGTGGCGGTGTTCGTCGCCTTCCTCACCAAGCGCGGCGAGAACGCGCAGGCCGGAGCGGGCGCGGCGCACATCTGACGGCACATCCGCCCCAGGCGTCGTTTCCCCTATCAGGGTGACAACGCTCAAGATCCCTCCCCACCCGGGCGCGCCGCAGGTCACAGTGGGTCAAGCCCTCCGTACGGCATGTTCCGTCGGCACGTTCCACGCGAGCAGGGCGACCTGGGCTGCGGCGCGCCGCTGGAGGGGGGTGGCGCGCCGGCAGGCAGGATTGAGAAGCGCGACGGGGGTACCCGCACCTCATCGGAAAACCCGAGGAACCGAGCGGTTCAGGGACTTGTCGATGGCGGGCTGTCCGGACACGGACCGCGCGGGTACCCCCGCTCACGCGACCGGATGAGGCCACGGACCGGGCAGGACCGCGCAGGCCCGCCATCGCCCGACTCCCGCTTCCCCGCGCGGCAAGACGCCTCGGCGCGGGCTCTCACCTGGACTCCCGCAGGGCGGCCACCTCCGACCGCAGCGCCCGCACCTCCTGGGTCAGCGCGGCGATCGCCTCCGTCTGCCGCCGCTCCTCCGCGTCGTCGCTCTCGAACCGCGAGATGAACCACGCGGCGATGTTCGCGGTCACCAGACCCAGCAGCGCGATCCCGGACAGCATCAGCCCCACCGCCAGCAACCGCCCCACCCCGGTGGTCGGCGCGTGGTCCCCGTACCCCACGGTCGTCATCGTCGTGAACGACCACCACACCGCGTCACCCAGTGTCCGGATGTTCCCGTCCGGCGCCTCGCGTTCCACGGACAGCACGGCCAGTGACCCGAACATCAGCAGGCCCACCACCGCCCCGGCGACATACGTCGTCAGCCGGATCTGCGAGGCCATCCGCGCCCGCTGCCCCACCAGCAGCAGCGTCGACACCAGCCGCAGCAGCCGCAGCGGCTGGATCATCGGCAGCAGCACCGCGCACAGATCGATCCAGTGCCGCCGGACGAACTCCACGCGCCGCCCGGCAAGCGCCAGCCGCACCAGGTAATCGGTGGCGAACGCGCCCCACACCGTCCACTCGACGACCGCGCACGCGAACGTGACCGGCTCGCTCGCCGAACTGTGCACGATGGGCACGGCATAGGCGACGGCGAAGGCCACGGCCAGCGCCATCAGCGGTTTCTGGGTGCGCTCTTCCCACCGGATCCGCGCGGACTCTTCCCTCATGCCGGGCATCGTAGGGAACGCGGATGGGGGGCGGCGGACCCGCAGGTCCGCCGCCCCCGTCCGGCACGGCCCGTGCTACGCGTCGCCGCCCGCGACGCCGGGGTCCGCCGCCGACACGTCGAGCAGCCGGTACCGGTCCACGGCCTGCTTCAGCACCGACCGGTCCACCTTCCCCTCCTTCGCCAGCTCGGCGAGGACCGCCACCACGATCGACTGCGCGTCGATGTGGAAGAACCGCCGCGCCGCGCCCCGGGTGTCGGCGAAGCCGAAGCCGTCGGCGCCGAGCGACTGGTACGTCCCGGGCACCCAGCGGGCGATCTGGTCCGGGACCGACCGCATCCAGTCGGAGACGGCCACGAACGGCCCCTCCGCCCCGGACAGCTTCCGCGTCACGTACGGCACCCGCTGCTCCTCCTCCGGGTGCAGCAGATTGTGCTCCTCGCACGCGACCGCGTCCCGCCGCAGCTCGTTCCAGGAGGTCGCGGACCACACGTCGGCCCGTACGTCCCACTCCTCGGCGAGGATCTTCTGCGCCTCGACCGCCCACGGCACGGCCACGCCGGAGGCGATGATCTGCGCCGGGATCCGGCCGGCCGTGCCCTCGCTGAACCGGTGGACGCCCTTGAGGATGCCCTCGACGTCGACGTTCTCCGGCTCGGCCGGGTGCTGGATCGGCTCGTTGTAGACGGTCAGGTAGTAGAAGACGTCCTCGCCGTGCGGGTGCTCCTCACTGGCGCCGTACATCCGGCGCAGCCCGTCCTTGACGATGTGCGCGATCTCGAACCCGAAGGCGGGGTCGTACGCCACACAGCCCGGATTGGTGGAGGCGAGCAGCTGGGAGTGGCCGTCCGCGTGCTGCAACCCCTCACCCGTCAGGGTCGTGCGCCCTGCGGTCGCGCCCAGCACGAAACCGCGCGCCAGCTGGTCGGACATCTGCCAGAACTGGTCGCCGGTGCGCTGGAAACCGAACATCGAGTAGAAGACGTACACCGGGATCAGCGGCTCGCCGTGCGTGGCGTACGACGAGCCCGCCGCGATCAGCGAGGCCGTGCAGCCCGCCTCCGAGATGCCGTCGTGCAGCATCTGCCCGGTCGGCGACTCCTTGTACGCGAGCAGCAGATCGCGGTCGACCGCCTCGTACTGCTGGCCGAGCGGGTTGTAGATCTTCGCGCTCGGGAAGAACGAGTCCATGCCGAAGGTGCGGTACTCGTCCGGCGCGATCAGCACGAACCGCTTGCCGATCTCCTTGTCCCGCATGAGGTCCTTCAGCAGCCGGACGAACGCCATGGTCGTCGCGATGGACTGCTGACCGGAGCCCTTCTTCACGGTCGCGTACGCCTGGTCGCCCGGCAGGGTGAGCGGCTTGGAGCGCACGACCCGGGTCGGCACGTACCCGCCCAGCGACTTGCGCCGGTCGTGCATGTACTGGATCTCCTCGGAGTCCCGCCCCGGGTGGTAGTACGGCGGGAGCCCGCCCTCCAGCTCCTTGTCGGGGATCGGCAGGTGCAGCCGGTCCCGGAACCGCTTGAGGTCGTCGACCGTCAGCTTCTTCATCTGGTGGGTGGCGTTGCGGCCCTCGAAGTTCGGGCCCAGCGTCCAGCCCTTGATCGTCTTGGCCAGGATCACCGTCGGCTGGCCCTTGTGCGCGCGGGCCGCCGCGTACGCCGCGTAGATCTTCCGGTGGTCGTGACCGCCGCGCCCCAGGTGCAGTATCTGGTCGTCGGTCATGTTCGCGACCATCGCGCGCAGCCGGTGGTCGTCGCCGAAGAAGTGCTCGCGGATGTAGGCGCCGGACTCCGTGGCGTACGTCTGGAACTGGCCGTCCGGCGTCGTGTTCATCTTGTTGACCAGCACGCCGTCGCGGTCCTGCGCGAGCAGCGGGTCCCAGCTGCGGTCCCAGACCAGCTTGATCACGTTCCAGCCGGCGCCCCGGAAGACCGACTCCAGCTCCTGGATGATCTTGCCGTTGCCGCGCACCGGGCCGTCGAGGCGCTGGAGGTTGCAGTTGACCACGAAGGTCAGGTTGTCCAGGCCCTCGCGGGCGGCGATGGTCAGCTGGCCCAGCGACTCCGGCTCGTCCATCTCGCCGTCGCCGAGGAACGCCCACACATGGGACTTCGAGGTGTCCGCGATGCCGCGCGCGTGCAGGTAGCGGTTCATCCGGGCCTGGTAGATCGCGCCGATCGGGCCGAGGCCCATCGACACGGTCGGGAACTCCCAGAAGTCCGGCATCAGCCGCGGGTGCGGGTAGGAGGACAACCCGTACGGCGCCTTCGACTTCTCCTGGCGGAAGCCGTCCAGGTGCCGCTCGCTCAGCCGGTCCAGCAGGAACGCGCGGGCGTAGATTCCCGGCGAGGCGTGCCCCTGGAAGAAGACCTGGTCGCCGCCGTCGCCCTCGTCCTTGCCCCGGAAGAAGTGGTTGAAGCCCACGTCGTACAAGGACGCCGAGGAGGCGAAGGTGGCGATGTGGCCGCCGACGCCGATGCCGGGGCGCTGGGCGCGCGAGACCATCACGGCGGCGTTCCAGCGGGTGGCGTTGAGGATCCTGCGCTCGATCTCCTCGTTGCCCGGGAAGAACGGCTCGTCCTTGGTCGCGATGGTGTTGACGTAGTCCGTGCTGCGCATCTCGGGCACGGCCACGCGCTTCTCGCGGGCCCGCTCGATCAGCCGCAGCATCAGATAGCGGGCGCGCTCACGGCCCCGCTCGTCGATGGCGGCGTCGAGGGAGTCGAGCCACTCCCGCGTCTCCTCGGGGTCGAAGTCAGGAACCTGACTCGGAAGGCCGCCAATGATGATCGGATTGCGATCGGATCCGGAAGCCACGCTGGTCCTTACCTGTCAGAGGGCTGGGTGAGAGCTGTTCGAAGACGTGTGCCACAGGCTTGCGCCGTTCCCCCATCGTGTACCTCACTGCGCCGAACGTCACCTCTACCGAGAAGTAACCGCCATAGGTTCGAATGTCGTACCCCTGGATGGTTCCCAAACGCACAAACAGGGCAGATAGGTGTGGTGTGTGTCACCTTGGCCTTGGCGCACGTGCCTGAAGTTGCGGCGACACGGCCGGGATCGTCACCGTTTCGGCGGTCTGAACCGCCGGGTACTTGCGCGATCCGCCCCGCCCGTGTGGACTACGGCCAATGCTTCGCGCACGCGCGTGGCTGAGATATTCCCAAGACATGATCAGGAGGCAACCCGTGAGCGCGACCGCGGACCACGCGGAGGAGCGGACGAACCCTGCCGCCAGGCTGGGGTTCCAGCCCGGGCAGGTGGTCCAGGAGATCGGCTACGACGACGACGTCGACCAGGACCTTCGCGAGGCCATCGAGGAAGCCATCGAGGGCGACCTGATGGACGAGGAATACGACGACGTGGCCGACGCCGTTGTGCTCTGGTTCCGTGACGACGACGGCGACCTGACGGATGCGCTGGTGGATGCCACCACGTACATCGAGGAAGGCGGCGCGATCCTGCTCCTCACGCCGAAGACGGGCCGTGCGGGGTACGTGGAGCCGAGCGACATCTCGGAAGCCGCGACGACCGCCGGTCTGACGGCGTCCAAGAGCGTCAGCGTGGGCAAGGACTGGAGCGGGAGCCGCCTGGCCACGCCGAAGGCCGCCAAGTCGAAGCGGTGACCGTTCCGGTCGTCCGCTGAGAACAGCCGAGCACGGACGGGCTGAGTTCGCTCAGCCCGTCCGTCGTCTTGTGCTGGCCGCTGCGTAAGGTGTCATCGTCCGAACGGCCCACCGAAGGGATGACACGACGATGGCGATCCAGGTCGGCGACAAGGCGCCCGACTTCGAGCTGAAGGACAACCACGGCCGGACCGTGAAGCTGTCGGACTTCCGCGGCGAGAAGAACGTGGTGCTGCTCTTCTACCCGTTCGCCTTCACCGGCGTGTGCACGGGCGAGCTGTGCGAGGTGCGCGACAACCTGCCGCGGTTCGCCGACCGCGACACCCAGGTGCTCGCCGTCTCCAACGACTCCATCCACACCCTGCGCGTCTTCGCCGAGCAGGAGTCCCTGGAGTACCCGCTGCTGAGCGACTTCTGGCCGCACGGCGAGGTCTCCCGCGCCTACGGCGTCTTCGACGAGGACAAGGGCTGCGCGGTGCGCGGCACCTTCGTCATCGACAAGGAGGGCGTGGTCCGCTGGACGGTCGTCAACGGCCTGCCGGACGCCCGTGACCTGAACGAGTACGTCAAGGCCCTCGACACCCTCTGATTGTTCGTCCACAGGGCCTGCGGGGCACGGGAACCCGTCACTAGGATCGACTCGTTTGATCCGTTAGCAACGCACGACGGGGCTCCCCGCCCCAGGACACCAATGGAGGGACTCGTGGGAGTCAGCCTCAGCAAGGGCGGCAACGTATCGCTGACCAAGGAGGCCCCGGGCCTGACCGCGGTCATCGTCGGTCTGGGGTGGGACGTGCGCACCACGACCGGCACGGACTTCGACCTCGACGCCAGCGCACTGCTGCTGAACAACGCCGGCAAGGTCATCAGCGACGGGCACTTCGTCTTCTTCAACAACCTCAAGAGCCCCGACGGCTCGGTGGAGCACACCGGTGACAACCTCACCGGTGAGGGCGAGGGCGACGACGAGCAGATCAAGGTCAACCTCGCCGCTGTCCCGGCCGAGGTCGACAAGATCGTCTTCCCGGTGTCGATCTACGACGCCGAGAACCGCCAGCAGTCCTTCGGCCAGGTCCGCAACGCCTTCATCCGCGTGGTGAACCAGGCCGGCGGCGCCGAGATCGCCCGGTACGACCTCAGTGAGGACGCCTCCACCGAGACCGCCATGGTCTTCGGCGAGCTGTACCGGCACGGCGCCGAGTGGAAGTTCCGCGCCATCGGCCAGGGCTACGCCTCGGGTCTGCGCGGCATCGCGCAGGACTTCGGCGTGAACGTCTGAGCGAGCGGCCCAGCCGTCTCGAAGGTCACCGTCCGGCGTCGCACGGTTTACGTGCGGCGCCGGACGCGCAGGACAGCCAGTGAAGCATCGCCTCGGGGAGGGACAGCATCATGGGCGTCACGCTCGCCAAGGGGGGCAACGTCTCCCTGTCCAAGGCCGCGCCGAACCTCACGCAGGTGATGATCGGACTCGGCTGGGACGCGCGCTCCACCACCGGAGCGCCCTTCGACCTCGACGCCAGCGCCCTGGTGTGCAGCGGCGGCCGGGTCATGGGCGACGAGTGGTTCGTCTTCTACAACCAGCTCAAGAGCCCCGACGGCTCGGTGGAGCACACCGGTGACAACCTCACCGGCGAGGGCGACGGCGACGACGAGTCGATCCTGGTCGACCTGTCCAAGGTGCCCCCGCAGTGCGACAAGATCGTCTTCCCCGTCTCGATCCATCTGGCCGACGAGCGCGGCCAGACCTTCGGCCAGGTCAGCAACGCCTTCATCCGCGTCGTCAACCAGGCCGACGGCGTCGAGCTGGCCCGGTACGACCTCAGTGAGGACGCCTCCACCGAGACCGCCATGATCTTTGGCGAGGTCTACCGCCACCGGGGAGAATGGAAGTTCCGGGCCGTAGGCCAGGGGTACGCGTCGGGCTTGCGGGGCATCGCCCTAGACTTCGGAGTCAACGTTTCGTAAAGCCGGGTGCGGCGCGGGGGAGACCCGTACACCCCGTACACAAGGGATTGGGTAGCCAGTGGTTCTGAAAACGTTCGGCTGGTCGTTCGCGGTCACCGCGCTCGGCCTCGTCGCAGCGGTCTTCTACGGGGGGTGGACCGCCTTCGGCGTCGTGGCGATCCTTTCCATCCTCGAGATCTCGCTGTCCTTCGACAACGCGGTGGTCAACGCCGGAATCCTCAAGAAGATGAGCCCGTTCTGGCAGAAGATCTTCCTGACGATCGGCATCCTGATCGCCGTCTTCGGCATGCGGCTGGTCTTCCCCGTCGTCATCGTCGCCATCAGCGCCCAGCTCGGGCCGATCGAGGCCGTCGACCTCGCGCTCACCGACAAGGACCGCTACCAGGAACTGGTCACCGACGCCCACCCGGCGATCGCCGCCTTCGGTGGCATGTTCCTGTTGATGATTTTCCTGGACTTCATCTTCGAGGACCGGGACATCAAGTGGCTCGGCTGGCTGGAGCGCCCGCTGGCCAAGCTCGGCAAGGTCGACATGCTGTCGGTCTGCGTCGCGCTGATCGTCCTGCTGATCACGTCGATGACCTTCGCCACCCACGCCCACCTGCACGCCGGGCCCGCCGACAAGGCGGAGACGGTGCTGCTCTCCGGCGTCGCCGGCCTGATCACGTACATGATCGTCGGCGGTCTCTCCGGCTACTTCGAGGACAAGCTGGAGGAAGAGGAGGAGCGCGAGCACGAGATGGAGGAAGAGGCCGAGCGCAGCGGCAAGCAGCGCCCGGCGATCGTCCTCGTCGGCCGCGCCGCGTTCTTCATGTTCCTCTACCTCGAGGTCCTGGACGCCTCCTTCTCCTTCGACGGCGTCATCGGCGCCTTCGCCATCACCAACGACATCGTGATGATGGCCCTCGGCCTCGGCATCGGCGCCATGTACGTCCGGTCGCTGACCGTGTACCTGGTCCGCCAGGGCACCCTCGACGACTACGTCTACCTGGAGCACGGCGCCCACTACGCCATCGGCGCCCTCGCGATCATCCTGCTGGTCACCATCCAGTACGAGATCTCCGAGCTGATCACCGGCGGCATCGGCGTCGTCCTGATCGCCGCCTCCTTCTGGTCCTCCGTCCGCCGCAACAAGGCGCTCGCGGCGGCCGAGGGAAAAGCTGACTCCTCGGGCAAGACCGAGGTGTCGTCCGGGGTGTGACGCCCGCGCGGGTGAGGAACGCTCTGAGCGGGGCGGTCGTCGAGGACGTACGTGTCCTGGGCGACCGCCCCGCCGTCGTGTGCGACCGGTGATATCCAGGGTTTACAGGGGGCGGGAATGGGCTTGCTGGACGGGTTCCGGCGTGGGCGGACGGTCGAGTTCGACTCGGGCAACGCGGCCACGAACGCGATCGAGCTGACCAAGCGGCACGGCCAGGTGTCGCTGACCAAGCAGGGCGCGGCCACCGGGCACCTGCGGATCAACCTGGCCTGGCGGATGCGCAGCTCGGACATCGGGGGACCGCAGCGGGAGAGCCTGCTGCGCCATCCCCTCAAGGCGCTGCGGCCGCCGGAGGTGATGGGGCACACCCAGAGCATGGTCAACGTCGACCTGGACCTGGGGTGCCTGTACGAGCTGCAGGACGGGACCAAGGGCGTGGTGCAGCCGCTGGGCGGCTACTTCGGGGACGTCAACGCGCCGCCGTACGTGAAGCTCACCGGCGACGACCGGTTCGGGTCCGGGTCCGGGGAGACGCTCTACGTCAACCTCGACCAGCGCGAGGCGATCAAGCGGCTGCTGGTGTTCGTCTACATCTACGACCAGACGCCCGCGTTCGACCGGACGCAGGCGGTGGTGACGCTGTACCCGACCAGCGGGCCGCGAGTAGAGATCCAGCTGGACGAGCGGCATCCGCAGGCACGGTCCTGCGCGGTGGTGATGATCGAGAACGTGAAGGGCGAGATGATCGTCCGGCGGGAAGTGAAGTTCGTGTACGGGTTCCAGGCCGAGCTGGACCGGCTCTACGGGTGGGGGCTGCAGTGGGGGCGGGGGCACAAGACCAAGGCCGAGCGGTGAGCGCCCGCCCGTGCCCTCACCGTCCGATGAACTGCGGGCCCTGCGGCGGCATGCGGAACTCGGACGTGGGCTGGGGAGTGCCGTAGGACGGCGGGCTCGTCGGCTGCGGGTAGCCGTAGGCCGGCGGCGCGGCGGGCGGCTGCTGGGTGGCCGGGGGCTGCGGGTAGCCGTAGCCGGGCTGCGGAGGGATCGCCTGGGTGGGCTGTTCCGGCGGGAGGGGCTGGGAGACCTCCGCGGACGGCGGCGCCGGGGCCGGCTCGTCCGCGGCCTCCGACTCGTCCACCGAGATGCCGAAGTCCGTGGCCAGGCCCTTCAGGCCGTTCGAGTAACCCTCGCCGAGCGCGCGGAACTTCCAGGTGTCGCCGCGCCGGTACAGCTCGCCGCAGATCAGCGCGGTCTCCTCGCCCGTCTCCGGCTTCACGTCGAAGTACGCCAGCGGTTCCCCGTCCGGCGCGGCGGCGTCGTACAGCAGGATGCGCAGATCCCGTACGCGGTCGAAGGCGACGCCGTCCGCCGAAGCGACGAGGAGTATCTGTCCGACGGCGGGCTCGACACCGGCCAGATCCGTCTGGATCGTATCGGTCAGGCCCTCGGCGATCCGCTTCTTGCCGAGCCGCCAGACCGTGCCGGAGGGGTGCCGGGGCTGGTTGTAGAAGACGAAGTCCTCGTCGGAGCGCACCCGGCCGTCGGGGCCGAGGAGCAGCGCCGAGGCGTCGACATCCGGGACCCCCTGCCCGGGCGTCCAGCGCAGCACGGCGCGCACCGTCGTGGCTTCGAGCGGGACGTTCGACCCCTTCAGCATGGCGTGCGTCATGCGGTCATCCTGCCTTCTCCGTCCTGGTCACGACAACGCGGGGTCGGGTGGCGCCGAGCCCGCGATGTGGAGACCTGGTTACGTGAAATTCATGCCTGGTGGGAACCCGGGACATGGAGATCTACGTACTATTACCGGCCACCTAACGGCACTTTTCTCGACACACCACCGGCCGATCCGTCGCCACGGGGGAGCTTTATGCGTCATTTCGGGCACCTCGCCCCTGAGGTGCGGCAGCGCCTTTTCCACCGGGAGCCCTGCGAGTTCACCGCCGACTCCCCGGCCCGGCTGCTCGCCGCCGCCCTCGGCGCCACGCTGTACAGCCCGGCCACCCGGCCCCGGCTCGCCGACGACATCCTCAAACAGGCCGGACGTGGCGTGGTCTCGATGGTGCTGTGCCTGGAGGACTCGATCGACGACGCGGACGTCGGCGCGGGCGAGGAGAACCTGGTCCGCCAGTTCGCCGACCTCGCCGGCCGCCCCGGCGCCGCCGAGCCGCCGCTGCTGTTCATCCGCGTCCGCACCCCCGAGCAGATACCCGACCTGGTGCGCCGGCTCGGCCCGGCCGTGCGGCTGCTGTCCGGGTTCGTGCTGCCGAAGTTCACCGAGGAACGCGGCATCCCGTTCCTGGAGGCCCTGGCCACCGCGGAGGCGGCGAGCGGGCGGCGGCTGTTCGCCATGCCCGTGCTGGAGTCGCCGGAGCTGCTGTACCGCGAGTCGCGCGTGGAGACCCTGGAGGGCATCTCCCGGGCCGTCGACAAGTACCGCGACCGTGTCCTGGCGCTGCGCCTCGGCGTCACCGACTTCTGCTCGTCGTACGGCCTGCGCCGGGCCCCCGACATGACGGCGTACGACGTCCAGATCGTCGCCTCGGTGATCGCCGACGTGGTGAACATGCTCGCCCGCGCCGACGGCACCGGGTTCACCGTGACCGGGCCCGTGTGGGAGTACTTCCGGGTCCAGGAGCGCATGTTCAAGCCACAGTTGCGCCGCAGCCCCTTCCTTGAGGGGCAGGCGGAGGAATTGCGCGAGAGACTGATCGAGCACGCCATGGACGGGCTGCTGCGGGAGATCTCGCTCGACCAGGCCAACGGCCTGCTCGGCAAGACCTGCATCCACCCCTCCCACGTGCTGCCCGTGCACGCGCTGTCCGTGGTCAGTCACGAGGAGTTCAGCGACGCCCAGGACATCCTGCGGCCGGAACGCGGCGGCGGGGGTGTCCTCAGGTCGGCGTACACGAACAAGATGAACGAGGTGAAGCCGCACCGCGCGTGGGCCGAGCGGACCCTGCTGCGCGCCGAGGTCTTCGGCGTGGCGCACGAGGACGTCGGCTTCGTGGAACTGCTGGCCGCGGGCATACCGGCCTGAACCGGCCACCATCCGGCCTCCTGGGCCTCTATTCAAGGGACGCATGAACAAGGCAGTGAACGACGGGGTTTGGTCCGGCAGCTGGGTCGCCCAGCGGCTGGGCCTCGAACTCATGGGCGACGACCGGCTGACCGACCTGCTGGGACTCGCGCTGCGCCGCAACCCCAAGCGGGCGCACCTGCTGGTGTCGAACGTGCTCGGCAAGCACGTGCCCCAGTCACCGTCCGTGGTCTACGGCCACGGTCTCGCCCTCGGCCGCCGGGTCCGCGCCCTGCTGGGCGACGACGCGGCCCGCCGGGCGGTCGTCCTCGGCTACGCGGAGACCGCCACCGGCCTCGGCCACTCCGTCGCCGACGGCCTGGCCCTCGCCCCCTTCCTGCACTCCACCCGCCGCCCCGTGGCCGGCCTCACCCCGGCGGGCGGCTTCGAGGAGTCCCACTCCCACGCCACCAGCCACCTCCTGCTCCCCGAGGACCCGGCCCTGCTCGCGGGCTCCGGCCCCCTCGTCCTCGTCGACGACGAGTTCTCCACCGGCAACACGGTCCTCAACACCATCCGCGACCTGCACGCCCGCCACCCCCGCGAGCACTACGTCGTGGTCGCCCTCGTCGACATGCGCTCGGCGGCGGACGCGGGGCGCCTGAAGGCGTTCGCCGAGGAGATAGGTGCCCGGATAGACCTGGTGACGACGGCCTCGGGCACCGTGAAGCTTCCCGAGGGGGTGCTGGAGAAGGGGCAGGCTCTGGTCGCCGAGTACGACCCCGAGCCAGGGGCGCGACCGGCCCCCGCCGGTCCGCGGACACCCGACGGCCGTGTCACCCGAGTCGACCTGCGATGGCCCCCCGGCCTCCCCGACGGCGGCCGCCACGGCTTCACCCCCGAACACCGCACCCGGCTGGAGGCCGCCCTCCCCGCGATGGCGGCCCGACTCGCCGACGCCCTGCCCGGCGGGGCCCGCCGGGTGCTGGTGCTCGGCTTCGAAGAGCTGATGTACGCGCCGCTCCGGCTCGCCCACGAGCTGGAACGACTCCGGCCGGGGGCGGAGATACGCTTCTCCACCACCACCCGCTCACCCGTCCTCGCCGTCGACGACCCGGGCTACGCGATCCGCACCCGCCTGGTCTTCCCCGCCCACGACGACCCGGCCGACGGCCCCGGCGACCGCTACGCCTACAACGTCGCGGGTGCCGACTTCGACGCCGTCGTCGCCGTCGTCGACTCGGCCGCCGACACCCCCGCGCTGCACGCCCCCGACGGCCTGCTCGCCCGGCTCGCCGAGCACATCCCGCACGTCCTGCTGACGGTCGTCCCGTCGTACGTCCCCGGGGCCGCGACGGCCCCCGAAAGGCCCGCCATGCTGCCCGAGCCCCTCCGCGGCCCCGCCTTCTCCTCGTACGCGCCCGACGAGGTCGGCTGGCTGCTCCAGGACCTGTCGGACGTCACGCTGGAGGCGCCGACCGAGGAGCGCGAGGAGGCCATCCAGCGCGGCGGCGCCCACTACGCCGAGTCGCTGCCGGTGGAGTACCAGCCCAGCGAGGACTACCAGCGGCTGTTCCACTCCGCGCTGGACGCCTCGGCCGCCCGGATCGCCACCGCCGTCGGCGTGGTCACCGAGACCGTGCTCGCCGAGCGGTCCCCGCGCCCGGTCCTCGTCTCGCTGGCCCGCGCCGGGACCCCCGTCGGCATCCTGATGCGCCGCTGGGCGCAGCACCGCCACGGCCTCGACCTGCCGCACTACGCGGTCTCCATCGTGCGCGGCCGCGGCATCGACGCCAACGCGCTGCGCTGGCTGGCCGCCCACCACGACCCGGCCGACGTCGTGTTCGTCGACGGCTGGACCGGCAAGGGCGCGATCACCCGGGAACTCGCGGCGGCCCTGCAGGAGTTCGAGAAGGCGGAGGGCGTCACCGGCTTCGACCCGGAGATCGCGGTGCTCGCCGACCCCGGCTCGTGCGTGCGCACCTACGGCACCCGCGAGGACTTCCTGATCCCCTCCGCCTGCCTCAACTCCACGGTCTCCGGGCTGATCTCCCGCACCGTGCTGCGCGCCGACCTGGTCGGCCCGCACGACTACCACGGCGCCAAGTTCTACCGCGAACTCGCCGGCGCGGACGTCTCGGCCGCCTTCCTCGACGCGGTCTCCGCCCGCTTCGCCGAGGCCGACGACGCGGTGGACGCGCAGGTCAAGGAGTTGCTCGCCGCCGACCGCACCCCCACCTGGGAGGGCTGGGCCGCGGTGGAGCGGATCAGCGAGGAGTACGGCATCCACGACGTCAACCTGGTCAAGCCGGGCGTCGGCGAGACCACGCGCGTGCTGCTGCGCCGCGTACCGTGGAAGATCCTCGCGCGCGCGGGGGCCGGCGCGGACCTGGACCACGTGCGGCTGCTGGCCGAGCAGCGCGGGGTGCCGGTCGAGGAGGTCGCCGAGCTGCCCTACACCTGCGTGGGGCTGATCCATCCCCAGTTCACACGCGGCGCGACGGGCGCCGACGGAAAGGCGGTGGCCGTCTGATGCCGGTGCTCGTGGCGAGCGACCTGGACCGCACGTTGATCTACTCGGCGGCGGCCCTGTCGCTGACCATGCCGGACGCGCGGGCCCCCCGGCTGCTGTGCGTCGAGGTGCACGAGAGCAAACCGCTGTCGTACCTGACCGAGACCGCGGCGGGGCTGCTCGGCGACCTCGGGGACGCGGCGGTGTTCGTCCCGGCCACGACCCGGACCCGCAAGCAGTACCAGCGCATCAGCCTGCCGGGCCCGCCGCCCGCCTACGCCATCTGCGCCAACGGCGGCCATCTGCTGGTGGACGGTGTCTCCGACCCCGCCTGGCACGCCCGGGTGAGGGCGCGGCTCGCCGACGAGTGCGCCTCGCTGGACGAGGTGCGGGCCCATCTGCTGGCCACGGCCGACCCGGCGTGGGTGCGCAAGCACCGGGTCGCCGAGGACCTGTTCGCCTACCTCGTCGTCGAACGGGAGCTGCTGCCCGAGGAGTGGGTGAAGGAGCTGGCCGTCTGGGCGGAGAACCGCGGCTGGACGGTCTCCCTGCAGGGCCGCAAGATCTACGCCGTGCCGAAGCCGCTCACCAAGAGCGCCGCCCTGCACGAGGTCGCCCGCCGCACCGGCGCCGAGCTGACGCTGGCCGCGGGCGACTCGCTGCTCGACGCCGACCTGCTCCTCGCCGCGGACCGCGCCTGGCGCCCGGGCCACGGCGAACTGGCGGACACCGACTGGACGGCCCCCACGGTCACGGCCCTGCCGGAACGGGGGGTACTGGCGGGCGAGCGCATCCTGCGAGAACTACTGAGAGCGACCCGAACCGCGACCCCCAGGGCCGCGGGGAACTGCGCGACCGGCCACGACGGGCCCGCGGACGGCGACGCACCTGCGGGCGGCGACGGGCCCGCGGACGACACGGGTCCGCGGGCGGGTGTCGTGCTATCCGCAGCACCAGCCCCCGCAGCCGCCGCCCGGGCCGCTTGCCGCGCGGGGCGTGGCGGCCGGGGCGAACACAGTCCCGCCCACCGGGGAACCCCCTAGGGGCGCGGGGAACTGCGCGACCGGCCACGACGCACCCGCAGACGGCGACGCACCTCCGGGCGGCGACGGGCCCGCGGGCGGCGACGGGCCAGTGGACGACACGGGTCCGCGGGCGGGTGTCGTGCTATCCGCAGCAGCCGCCCCCGCAGCAGCCGCCGCCCCCGCCGCCTGTCGCGCGGGGCGCGGCGGACGGGGCGGACGCGGTTCCGCCCACCGCCACCGTCGACAACAGCTTCACCGTGTCGTCATGCCCGGCAGGGCACGCCGCGGGCTGCGCGGACTCCGCCATCGGACGGCTCAGTTCGAATGTGTCGCCGCAGGTCCGGCACCGGTACTCATAGCGTGGCATGCGCCCAGGTTAACGGTCCGCCTCCGGCGGACGCAGCGCCTTCGGGCGCTGTTCGGCGCGCTGCACGCGGTCCTCGTCGACCTCCCTGGCCAGCTCCGGATGGCGGGCGCGGAAGTACGGGTTGTCCGCGGGCAGGGCCGAGCCGACCCGCCCGTACATCCCGAAGGTCATCAGCACCACGCCGTAGACGAAGCTGAACAGCACGTTCTGGATGCGGAACGCGAGGAAGTTGTGCTCGGTGTTCAGCAGGCCCAGGTTCAGGAAGCCGCTGAGGATGAAGGCCACGCCGACGATCATGTTGAGCGTCGAGGCGAAGTTGCCGCCGATGACCATGCCGACGAACAGCAGCAGCCCCACGCAGATCGACAGCACGCTCAGCGCGCCGTTGGTGTTGAGCCCGGCGACCTGGTCCCCGCGCGTGTCGAAGAACCCCACCTTGTCGATCAGGCCGAGGATGCCGAACGCGATCAGCACCAGGCCCATCAGGCCCGCGCCGATCCGGTAGACCCGGTTCAGCCGGTGGTCGACAGGCAGATGGTCGTTGAAGCTGATCCGGCCCCGCGATCCCCTGTGCACTGCGTGTGTGGCCATATCCGCCTCCCTCGGGCGTCAGCGGGCGGCACGTTCATCCCTTTCGTTCACCAATATCCGCCTCCGCCGGAGGCGGCGCCACCACACCGGACCGGGGTGCCGGGGCTGTCGGGACCGCCGGGCCGTCGGGGGGCGGGGTCAGTGACCGGTGCTCGCCGCGCGCTCCTCGCGGATCAGGGCGACCACCCGCGCCACCGTCTGCCGCACCGCCTCCGTCTCCCCGAGGAAGTGCCAGTAGTCGGGGTGGCGCCCGTCCAGGCCGGCGACGGCGCGCTCCAGGCGGGCCACGGAGTCGTCCAGCGGGCGGGCGTGGCGCGGGTCGGGGGTGTGACGGCCGGCCATGGCGAGCCGCTGGGCGTCCCGGATGGCGAACCGGGTCCGGTCGATCTCGGCCTGCGGGTCCTTCTGCACGGCGTTCAGCCGCCGCAGCCGGTCCCCGGCGGCGGAGACGGCCTCGTCGGTGGAGTTCAGCAGCGCCCGTGCCGTCGACAGCAGCGCGGTGGCGTCCGGCCAGCGCTGGGCGTCGCGCGCGGCCTGCGCCTCGCGGAGCTTGGCCTCGGCCTGGCGGAGGGTCTGCGCCGCCTGCTCGGGGACCCGCTGGAGGTCCTGCCAGCAGGCCAGCGTGAAGCGCCGGCGCAGCTCGCTCAGGATCGGTTCCACCTGCCCGGCGCGGGTGGTCAGGGCCTCGGCGCGGGTGCGCAGGGACACCAGCCGGTGGTCGATCTCGGCGGCCCGCTCCGGCAGCCGTTCGGCCTGCGTGCGGATCGTCTCGGCCTCGCGGGCGACCCGCTCGGCGCGCTCCAGGGTCTGCGGGACGCCGTGCTGTCCGGCGCCCTGGTTGAGCTTGGTCAGCTCGGGCGCGAGCGCGGCGAGCCGGGCGGCGAGGTCGTCGGCCTTCAGCCCCGAGCCCCGGACGGTGTCCAGCGCGTCGGAGGCGGCGAGCAGGGCCTGGCGGGCCCGCTCGACGGCCGGGGCGAGCCGGGCCAGCTGGGTCTCGGCCTTGCCGAGCAGCGGACCGAGGCCCTCCGCGAACCGGTCGAGGTCCCTCTTGACCAGCGTCAGCTCGTCCTTGGCGGCGGTCAGCTCGGTGCGGGCCCGGGCGGCGGCCGAGGCCTCGAGGTCGTCGCGGTCGAGGTCGTGGGCGTCGACCGCCTGGATGTACCGGTGGCTGGCCTCGTCGATGCGCCGGCCCAGCTCCGCGAAGTCGGCGCCGGCCCGGCGGGCGGCGGGGGAGTCGTCGACGGCGGCGATGGTCTCGATGGAGATATGCAGGTCCCGCTGGGCGGTGTCCAGCTCGTAGAAGGCCTCGGCGGCGGCGTCCTTCGCGGCCTGCGCCTCGGCCCGCTGGCTCTCCGCCCGCCCGCCGAACCACCGCCGGGTGCCGCCCCCGGTGAAGGCACCGGGCAGCGCGAGCACGGCGACGAGCGGCAGGGCGATCAGGGCGAGGGTGTCGCGGACGGCGGCGGACCGCGGGGCTCGCGGCCGGGTGGCGCGATGGCGCCCGCGCGGCATCGACGGCGAGTACGGCTGCTGCGGTGTCGCCGTCACATCCCTCTCCCGTGCTGTCATCCGCCCTGCCCGGTGTCATTCTCCCACCGGTTGAGGACGAACACACGGGCCCGTCAGTTCACCGTACGGACCGTGACGTTGCCGTCGCCGGTGCGGGCGGAGACCACATGGCCGCTGGAGTCGTCGCGCGGGACCGACACGTCGACCGAGCCGTCGCCGGTCTCGGTGGCCACCCGGTAGGCGGCGCGGGGCAGGTCGATGCTGACGGAACCGTCGCCGCTGCGGGTCTCCACCAGGTGCGGTATCGCGCCCAGTTCGAGCCGCACCGAGCCGTCGCCGGTGCGGGCGCGGACCTCGCGGGAGTCGACGTCCGCGTGGATGGAGCCGTCCTCGGTGTGCACCCGCAGCGGTCCGCCGGCGTCCTCCACGCGGACCGAGCCGTCGCCGGTGCGCAGGTCGAGCGGGCCGGTGGCGTCGGTGACCCGCACCGATCCGTCGGCCGTACGGATGCTCAGCGCGTCCGCGAACCCGGCGGCGCGGACGCTGCCGTCGCCGTTCTCCACCTTCACCCGGATGCCGCGCGGCACCTCGACGCGGTGCTTGGAGGAGCAGTCGGAGATGAACCCGGAGCAGTCCTCCCGCAGCACCAGCCGGTTTCCGTCGCGCAGCTCCCAGGTGGGCTTCGGGTCGCCGCCCGCCACCACCGAGCCGTCGAACCAGCGGGTGACCTCGATCCGGCCTTCGGCGTGCTCGTCGGAGGCGACGATCTCCAGGGCGGAGTCCTCCGCGTCCACGGTCAGGGTGGTGCCCTCCAGCGCGAAGGAGCGCGTCTCGGGGTCCTGGTCGTCGCCGGCCGAGGAACAGGCGCCGAGCCCCACGACGAGCAGTGCGACGGCACCGGCGACTAGGGCCGCGCGAACGGGAACGGAACGGGCCATGACGGTCTCCCCCTGGGTCGGGCCGCGGCGGGACGCCCTTGCGGCTGCGATGTGCTTCGACCGTACGGATCCGCCGCCCGCCGGGGCATCCGGGACGCTCCCTGAACCGGGGTGGGGATAACCCCCGGAGATCCCCGATGCCCGCCCCTGAGCCCCGGCCGTCCCCTCCGTCCCCGGGTTTGCGGGGCAGTGCCCCGGGCAAGGTAGGCTGTCGACTCGTTCTCGGGTGCGTAGCTCAGGGGTAGAGCGCCTGCCTTACAAGCAGGATGTCGGCGGTTCGAAACCGTCCGCGCCCACCGCACGAAGACCCCGGCCGCGTCATCGGCCGGGGTCTTCGCCGTTCCGCGCCGTTCCGCGCCGCTCCCGGCGCCGTGCAGGGCGGTTCCGGGCTGTCCACGGGGGCCCTCCGGCCGCTCCGGCCGTGTTCCGGCGCCCGCCGGCTCAGCTCGGGCGGGAGTCCGCCGCGTCCTCCGGGCCCTCCGGGGTCTCGTGGGCGTGTTTCAGCTGGGAGCGGGCTTCGACGCGGTCGGAGCCGGAGAGTTCGGACCAGTAGCGGTGGGTGCTGACGAAGACCGCGAGTTCGTGCTCGCGGCGGCGCAGTTTCTCCACCTCGGCCTGCTCGTCGGCGGACCAGCCGGGGGAGGCGGGGCGCTCCACCTTGCGCCAGCCGCCGTCGTCGCTGAAGCCGTCCAGAGGCTCGACCGACCAGGGGAGCCGCTTCAGCAGGGCCGACAGTTCGGCCCGGACCTGATGCAGCTCCTCCTGACCGGCGCGGAGGTCGCTGGGGAAGTCATAGGTCGTAGCCACGAGCCAATGCTACGCCTGTTCGATTTTGGGTCGCGAGTGACTTCGCTCGTTCGGGGGAGCAATGGCGGCGGTGCGCGTCGGAGGCTGCACAGAGTCGGGGCACATCCCTCATTTTCCGACAGAGGAGAGAGAACGGGCGCACTATCCCGAGGATCGCCGTGACCGTCGTCGCCGGTGCCGCCCTGGCCCTCGGCGGGGCCGCCACCGCCACCGCCACCGCCACCGCCACCGCCGACACCGACGGCGGCAAGGGCGGCAAGGGCGGCGACGGCGTCTGCGGCAGCAGCGGCGCCTGCGCCTACGGCGTGGCCGTCGGCTCGCCCGGCGTCCTGTCCGGCAACGTCATCCAGATCCCGGTGGACCTGGACCTGAACGTCTGCGGCAACTCCATCAACGTCGGCGGGCTGGGCAACCCCGCGACGGGCAACTACTGCTCCAACGACTGACGCCCACGCCTGGAAGGACCCGGCTTTCGAGTGGAACGAGCCGGGTCCTTGTCAGTGCCGGCGCCTACCGTGGCGGTATGGACGGTGACGTGCGGCTGGTGCCGTGGGGGGAAGACGACTTCTGGCTGTTGCGCAGGACCAACAGCCCCGAGATGACCGAGCACCTGGGCGGACCGGAGAGCGAGGAGCAGCTCGCCGGCCGGCACCGGCGGTATGCCGGGCTGAGCGTGGGGCGGATGTACCGGGTGGTGCTCGCGGAGGGGGAGGAGACCGTCGGCTCGATCGGATTCTGGGAGCGCGAGTGGCGGGGCGGGACGGTGTGGGAGACCGGCTGGGCGGTGCTGCCCGAGTTCCAGGGACGCGGGCTGGCCGCGCGGGCGGCCCGCGCCGTCGTCGGGGAGGCACGGGCCGCCGGGCGGCACAGATGGCTGCACGCCTTTCCCGCGACGACGCACCCGGCGTCCAACAAGGTGTGCGAGCGGGCCGGATTCACCCTGCTCGGCCCCGTCGACTTCGAATACCCGAAAGGGCACTGGATCAGATGCAATGACTGGCGGTCCGAGCTGAGCGGTGAGGCAGGGGGTGGGCGCGAGGCGGGGTGAGAGAGGGGGTCGGGCGCGAGGCGGGGTGGGAGGGGGACGGGGAGGCCGTGGCCGCCGGGTGCCTCAGTGGCCGGCGTCGCGCAGGGCCCGTACCAGCTTCTCCGTGACCGGTACGGGAATGCCGTGCCGCTGTGCCGCGCGCAGCAACGCCCCGCCGATCGCGTCCAGTTCCAGCGGGCGGCCGGCTTCCGCGTCGCGCTGCATGGAGGACTTGGTGGCCGGCGGGAAGGCGTCGTAACGGGCCAGGGCCTGGGCCGGGTCGCCCGGTCCGCCGCAGGCGCCGCTCACCGCGGCGGTCTCCTCGACCAGCGCCGTCAGCTCCTCGCGGTGCCGGGTGCGGACCTCGCCGAGCGGGACCGCGTACCGGGTGGTGAGCAGGGCGAAGGGCGCCAGGAACGACATCTTGGCCCACAGCGTCGCCGCCTCGTCGTCCCGTACGCGGGTGGCGGGGCCGGCCGCCGTGAGCACCGCCGCGAGGGTGTCGAGGCGGGCGCGCGGGACCGCGTCGCCGGTCAGGTCGATCTCGGCGAACGGGCTGCCGTGCTCGATCTCGCCGGGCGCGACGCGGGTCGACTCCACGCGGATCACGGCCGGCGCGACCCGGTCGGGGCGGTGGCGGTCGCGGAGCAGGGAAGGATGCTCCACACCGTTGAGGAAGGGGACGAGCAGGGTGTCGCCGAGGACGTCCGGGTCCGCCGGGAGGCGGGTGAGGGCGGCGTCCAGGGCGGTGTGCTTGACGGTGATCAGGCAGGCGTCGACCGGTTCGCGCAGCGCGGTGCCGGCCTCGACGCGGGCGGTGAAGTCGCCGAAGCGCGCGCTGCGCACGCGGAGGCCGCCGGTGCGCAGCGCGCGGGCGGTGTCCTCGCCGGACAGGCAGATCACGCGGTGGCCGGCGCGGGACAGCAGGGCGGCGAGCAGGCCGCCCACGCCGCCGGGACCGAGCACGGCGAAGGTGTGTGCCACGAGTGGCTCCTCTCGTTGGTCGGCCCCGGAACCGGTGGCCGCCTCGGTGGTGATCATGGCAGACGGGTGTGGGTGCGGACAGCCCGGTTGCGGAAGGCGGGGACGGGCCCGCCGGGGGAGGAGGACACTGGAGCCATGTGCCGGAGTATCAAGACGCTTCGTCCGCCCGCGTTGCCCGAGGAGGCGACGGAGGAGGACATTCGGGCCGCCGCGTTGCAGTACGTGCGGAAGGTGTCCGGCTTCCGGGCGCCGGCCGCCCACAACCAGGAGGTCTTCGACCACGCCGTCGAGGCCATCGCCGAGGCCACGGCCGAGCTGCTGTCCGGACTGGAGGTACGCGGCCGCCCCGCCCGCAGCGCGGGCTAGTGCCGCCTCAGGCAACGTTCGCCCTGTTGTGAGGTCCTGCCTGTCGACGGGTTCGGCCGCTGGCGATAATCGACCGATGGCCATCATCGAACGCCCTATGCCACCCCTGAACGCCGACGAGCGCACCACGCTCGAAAGCTGGCTCGACTTTCATCGCACCACCCTCGCCATGAAGTGCGAGGGCCTGGACGATGAGAAGGCCGCCGTCGCATCCGTGCCGCCGTCCGCCTTCACACTGACCGGCCTCGTCCAGCACATGGCGGAGGTGGAGCGGAACTGGTTCCGCCGAGTGCTCGCCGGAGAACAGGCCCCGCCCATCTACGACCCGCAGGCTGACCCCGATGCCCCCGACGGCGGCTTCGAGCTGGCCGAGGGCGCCACCCTGCGCGACGCTCTGGCCACCTGGCACGCGGAGATCGCCCGCGCCCGCGAGCACTGCGCCGACCGCGCTCTGACCGACACCGGCCGCTTCATGGAGCAGGACGTCAGCCTCCGCTGGATCTACGTCCACATGATCGAGGAGTACGCCCGCCACAACGGCCACGCCGACCTGCTCCGGGAACGCATCGACGGCACCACCGGCGTATAGCGCTTCCGGCTCAGGCAGTGTCGGCCCGGTCGACGACGGCGCGTAGGTGCCGGTCGTCGGCGTGGCGGTTTCGCCAGATGACGTAGCGGCGGATCATGCTGCCCTGTTCCTTGTGGTCAGCGTGGTCCGTGCCGTCGAGCGTGAAGTAGCGCAGGGCCGTGAACTGGGCCTCGATCCGGTTCCACCAGGTGGCGACCAGGAAGTCCGCCGGCTTGGTCAAGCTCCAGGTGGAGAACGGCAGGTCGTGCTCGGTCGGCTTGGACGTCGCGATCTTCTTGATCTCGCGGCGCTCGGGCAGCGTGAAAGTCCTGGGCCGGCCACCCTTGTACTTCGGGTACAGCGAGTCGAAGCCGTCGGCATTGAAGTTGTGGATCACGTCCCGGACCCGGTCGGCGCTGGTGAACGACACCTCAGCGATCTTCGCTACGGGCATGCCTTGTGTGGACAGCAGCGCCATCTGGGCCCGCCGCCAGGTCACCACCGATCCGGTGCCCCTGCGGATGATCCGCAGCAGTCATTTGCCCGTGGCTCGGGCGGACTGTCTGCGGGATGGTCGGCCCTCCAAGGTGCGGGCCGGCTGCCTGCGGCACGGGCCGGCTGTCCGAGGTGCGGGTCGGCTTTCCCAGGCGCGGACCGGCGGTCCAAGGCGCGGACCGGCGGTCCAAGGCGCGGACCGGCCGTCTGAGGTGTGGGCCGGTTCAGACGCGCTCGCGTATGCGCTACGTCCGTCGCACCAGATACGTCGCCGCCGCTCCCGCCGCGAGCAGTGCCAGTGCGGACACGCCCGTCGCCAGCCAGGTGGCGCCCAGCCAGTGGGCACCGAAGTAGCCGAGGGCGACGCTGTAGGTGGCCCAGGACAGGCCGGCGAGGGCGGACCAGGGGAGGAAGTCGCGGGCGCGGCGGCGGGCGGCGCCGGCGCCGAGGGAGACGACGGAGCGGCCGGCGGGCGCGAAGCGGGCCAGGACGACGAGGGCGCCGCCCCCGCGGGACAGCGCCGTGCCGAGACGTTCCTGCGCGAGGCTCAGGCGGGGCGAGCGGGCGAGGGCGCGGTCCAGCCGGTCGCCGCCGCGCCAGGCGAGGCGGTAGGCGACGAGGTCGCCGGCGACGGACGCGGTCGTGGCGCACAGCGTCAGCACGAGGATGTCGGGCACGTCGTGCGGGACCTCGCCGGTCGCCGCGCCGGTGCCCGCCGCGGCCGCGGTGGCCGCCATGATGACCAGCACCCCGCTGGGCAGTACCGGCAGGAACACATCAAAAAGGACCGATACGGCCACCACCGCGTAGATCCATGGGCTGCCGGTCAGCGACCCCACACTCTCCAGCACCGTTACTCCCCGTTGTCCCCCGTAAGCCCCACGAGCGTACGGGGCGGCCCCGGAGCGCGGTGTCCGGGGCCGACGAGGTGCACGGCGTTCCGGCGCCGGTGCGTGCCCGTCAGGGCGTCACGCCGCGACCGCGGGCTTGCGCTCCGCGGACTCCGTCCCGGTCTCCGTCCGCGCGGAACGCCTGGCGATCAGCCGGTCCAGGCCGAACGCGCCGGAGCCGGTGAAGACCAGCAGGAAGAAGGACCAGCAGAACATCGCGGCGGCCTCGCCGCTGTTCTGCAGCGGCCACAGGGCCATGGGCTGGTGGACGTCGAAGTAGGCGTACGCCATCGAGCCGGAGGCGATGAAGGCGGCCGCGCGGGTGCCCAGGCCGAGTAGCACCAGCCCGCCCGCGACGAGCTGGATGACGGCCGCGTACCAGCCGGGCCAGGTGCCGGTGGGTATGGTGCCGCCGTCACCGCCCGAGGCGCCGCCGAGGACGCCGAACAGGGAGGCGGCGCCGTGGCAGGCGAAGAGCAGGCCGACGACGATGCGGAACAGGCCGATCACATAGGGCTGCGCGCGGTCGAGGCGTGCGGTCATGTGGGGGCTCCTTCGGTCGGGCGGGTCGCGCGGACCCGTCGGGGACAGAACCGAGTGGAGCCCTCACGGTAGGAGCGCCTCATCAATGCTTGCAAGTTCAACATTTAGCCATTGCTTAACTTCCGCTCCCGGTTCCGCAGCCGTCTCGCCCGCCGCCTCCGCCTCACGCTCCGCCTCGTCCTCCGCCTCGTCCTGCGCCGCCCGGCGCAGCACCGCCCGCGCCACCGCGTCCGCGTCCGCCAGCGTCACCGAGTCCACCCCGGGCCGCGCGCCCGCCGCGGTGACCCAGTGCACCCCTTCCGTGGGCACGCCGAACGCGAACCGGCGCGTGTGCGGGCGTCCCTGACGGTCAATCAGGAAGTAGGGGCGCGGGGTCACGTCCAGTCCACCGGTCTCGTACTCGTCGACCGTGTGCGGGCGCGCCTGGCCGGTGGCCAGCAGTCCGGCCAGCAGCTCGTCGGCCGTGCGCCGCACGTCCGGCTCCGGCAGCCGGGCCTCGATCAGCGTCGTCACCCGCACCTCCGACCCGGGTACGACCGGCGAGCGGGCCACCCACGCGCCGTCCGCGCACCGCACGTCCAGCCGCGGCCCCACCACCTCGACCACGCCCGCGGCGATCAGCGCGGCCAGTTCCTCGACGCGCCGGCGCGGCGGGCCGATGGAGAGGAAGGCGTTGAGCGGGGTGTACCAGCGGTCGAGGTGGTCCCGGCGGGACGCGCCGGTCAGTCCCGCGTGGTCCACGATCAGCCGGATCTCGTTGCGCAGATCGCGCAGCACGTCGAGCGCCGCCTTCAGCGGCCCGCGGACGTTGCCCCGCGCGGCCTGCGCGGCGTCCTCCCGCAGATGGTCCAGCAGCCACGCCCGCCACTGCCCCGGACCGGTGAACTCCCGTTCCCCGTACGGCCGGGCCAGGCGCTCCCAGGACCAGCGCTCGTCCTCCGGCACGCCCCACTCGTCCAGCAGCCGCGCCTCCTCGGGGTCCCCGTGCGGCACGGCGAGGAAGCGGTCGGTGAAGTCCGGGACGGCGAGGCCCAGTCGGGCGGGATCCGGCCCGGGGGACGCCGCGTCGGCGGTGTCCCGGCCCCGCAGCAGCGTCGCGTAGTAGACGGTCTCCACCTCCTTCGCGACCAGCGGCCATATCTCCGCGAGGAAGTCCGGCGCGTCGCCCGAGTCCGCGCGCTTGCGGAAGCCCGAGACGACCTCCGGCGTGAGCACCAGCGGGAGGTGCCGGCCGTACGGACCCTTGGCGTTGTCGCCGCGCGCCTGGTACGGGACGCCGCGCCGGGACCCGGCGTACAGCCGTGGCTCGCGGCCGGAGGGGACGTAGCGCAGTGCCCGTCCCTCACGTCCCTCCTGCCCCTGCCGCTCCTCCCGTACGAAGCGACCGCCGCGGCCCGTCGTCAACAGGGCCAGGTGGTCGAAGAAGTTGAGGCCGAGGCCGCGCAGGAGGACCGGCTCGCCGGGGGCCACGCCGGTCAGGTCGACGTCGGCCGGGTTGGCGGGCGGCACATGGCGCAGACCGTGCGCGGCGGCGTACGACGCGAGGCGGCGCTGCTCCGGGTCGGCGGTGGCCGAAAGATGACCCTGCGCGAGGACGACCGCGGCGAGCCCGGTCAGGACGCGGCCGTCGTCCAGGGTGAGGGTCTGGCGGCCGTCGGGGGCGTCCGTCAGGGCGACCGCGCGGGCCGCGTGGGTCTCGACCCGCACCCCGGGCGGGGCCGCGCGCACGACCTCGGCGAACACCCACTCCAGATAGCGGCCGTAGTGGGCGCGGGTCGGGTAGTCGTCGGGGCCGAGGTCGCCGCCGGCCCACTCGTACAGGCTCGGTCCCGGACGGATCGGGCCGGAGCAGTCCACGCTGTCGTCGGTGAAGAGGGTCACCTGTGAGGCGACCGTGTTCATCAGCAGCTCGGGGGACTGGGTGGTGCGCCAGACCCGGCCGGGTCCGGGCGGCGCCGGGTCGACGACGTGCACCGTGAGCCGGGTGCCGGGCGGAAGGAGGGACGGGGCGGAGGCGCAGAGGCGTTCGAGGACGCTGGTGCCGCGCGGACCGGCACCGACGAGGGCGACGGAGAGCGGAGCGGTGGGGGCGCTGTTCTCCGTGTTCGCTATAGACAAAGGGGGGACTCCCGGGCGAGTGGGGCGCGTTGGAGCATGAGGTCCGCCGAAGCGGACGACCTGCCGAGACGGACGACCTGCCGAGACGGACAGCCCGCCGAGACGGACGGGCCGCCGAAGCGGACGGGCCGCCGAAGCGGACGGTCCGCCTCATCATGCCGTCGGCCGCCACTCAAGCCAACGCGCGTCCCGAGAGATCCCGGAGGTCCCAGAGATCCCGGACGTCCCGGAGACCCGAGAGATCCCGGAGGTCCGGGAGGTCCGGGAGGTCCCCGGACGTACCAAACAGCCCGGACATCCCCAAGTCCCGGCGAAGCCACGGCCCCTGACCCCACGTACAGGGCTCATGGACCGGTCAGCACCGACTCCTCCACCGTGACCAGCCGGGCCCCGTCCGGATTGCCCCGCTCGCCCCGCCCGCTCGCCCGTGCCTGTTCCAGCCGCAGCCGCGCCGAACGCCCGTGCAGCGTCAGCGTCATGAGCTGGTTGCCGAACCAGGGGCCGCCCGTGCGCCGCCAGTCCACCGGCGGACGCGGGAGCCGCCCGTGCCCGGCGAGCCGGCGCCCCACGAACCGCGCGGCGCCGCCCCAGCCGAGCCGGAGGCCGAGGCGCATGGACAGGGGCACGGAGTTGTGGACGGGGGAGCAGGTCAGCTGCAGCACCCGGGCGTCGGGGCCGCGGCCGTCCGGCCAGGAGGGCTCGGCCACATAGGCGTGGTGGACGTCGCCCGACAGCACGGAGACGGTGGCCGGGGCGCCGGGCCCGGAGCCGGCCTCGGCGAGCAGGCCGGCCAGGTCGGCGAAGGACTCCGGGAAGGCGGCCCAGTGCTCCAGGTCGGCGGCCCGGCGCAGCCGTTCCCCGAGCCGCGCCCAGCGCGGGCCCTTCTCGCCCCGGCACAGGGCCGCGCTCCACCGCTCGGTGTCGTGCATCAGGTGCGGCAGCAGCCAGGGCAGGGAGCTGCCGATGAGGAGGTGGTCGCAGGAACCGGGGTCGGCGAGGGCCTGCTCGCGCAGCCAGGCGGCCTCGCCCGGGTCGAGCATCGCGCGGGCCTCCTCGTCGAGGACGCGGGCCGCGCGGCTGTCGGCCATCAGCAGCCGGACCCGGCCGAAGTCGCGCCGGTAGCTCCAGCGCACGGAGGCCAGGTCGGCGTCGGCCCGGGCGGCGAACTCGCGCAGCGCGGCGGTGGCGTCGGGGGTGGCCCGGACGGCGGCGTACAGGGGGTTCTCGGCCAGCTCCGACGGGGTGAGGTTGCCGAGGTGCTGGTACACCCAGTACGACATCAGCCCGCTCAGGATGCGCTCGCGCCACCAGGAGGTGGCCCGCATGTCGGCGAGCCAGGCGGCGGAGGTGTTCCAGTCGTCGATGACGTCGTGGTCGTCGAAGATCATGCAGCTGGGGACGGTGGAGAGCAGCCAGCGCACCGCGGGGTCGCTCCAGGACTCGTCGTAGAGCTGGGTGTACTCCTCGTAGTCCGCGACCTGCGCGCCCGGCGGTTCGTCGAGGCCGCCGCGGCGCTCGGCCAGCCGGCGGCGGGTGGCCGGGGAGAGCTCGTCGGCGTAGACCTGGTCGCCGAGCAGGAGCAGGACGTCGGGCCGCTCGCCGTCCGGATCGGCGGCCAGGCGCGTGGCGAGCGCGTCGAGGGCGTCGGGCCCGACCGGGTCCTTGCCGTCGGCGGGCGGCGCGGCCCAGCGGCAGGAGCCGAAGACGACGCGCACCGGGTCCTCGGTGAGCCCGCTGCGGATCACCGAGGGCGGGAACGGGGAGTCCGGCGGCGGCCACACGCGCGTGCCGTCGAGGATCACCTCGTACGGCGTGGACGTACCCGGGGTGAGTCCGGTGACCGGCACCAGCGCGTAGTGGTGGCCGGCCACCTGGAAGGTCCGGGCGGTGCCGTGGGCGCCGTCGGCGCAGCGCACCTCGGCGGCGCAGGGGCGGCTGGTCTCGACCCAGACGGTCGCGGTCGTGCCGTCGGCGTATCTCAGCAGCGGCCCGAGGCGCAGTTCGGCCATGGCAGTCCCCTCTCCGTCGTCCCGTACGGTACGGAACGACGGAGACGGTCGGGAACGTTCCGCGCACACGGGTGAGCGGGTGTCGCGGCGGGGGCGCGCGCCGGGCGGGATCTGGGGGTGTCGCGGCGGGGGCGCGCGCCGGGCGCGGTCAGCGGGCGCCGGGGCGGAGTCAGCAGGCGGCGAGGCGGTTCTGCAGCGCGCTCTTCTCCGCGGAGTCCACGGACAGGCCGTAGTAGTACTTCACCTGCACCCACGCGCGGACGTACGTGCAGTGGTAGGCGGTGCGGGCCGGCATCCACTCGGCCGGGTCCTTGTCGCCCTTCGCCTGGTTCACGTCGTCGGTGACGGCGAGCAGCTGGGGGCGGGTCAGGTCGTTGGCGAAGGCCTGGCGGCGCGAGGTCGTCCAGCTGTCGGCGCCGGAGTCCCAGGCCTCGGCGAGCGGCACGAGGTGGTCGATGTCGACGTCGGAGGCGGCGGTCCAGGTGGCGCCGTCGTACGGGGAGTACCAGCTGCCGCTGGTGGCGTAGCAGGAGGAGTCGGTGACGACGTTGGAGCCGTCGCGCTTGAGGACGGTCTCGCGGGTGTTGCAGGTGCCGCTGACGGTGATCCAGTGCGGGAACAGGTCGCGGTTGTAGCCGGTGCGGTCCTCGGTGGCGACGGGGAGGGAGGCGAGGTAGGTGCGGGCGGTGGCGGCGCTCACCGGGGTGGGGAGGGCGGCGGAGGCGGCGGGGGCCTGGAAGAGGGCGGCGAAGGACAGCAGTGCGCCGGCCGCCGCGGCTATGCCGAGCCGTCGACGCGCGTAGCGTGTGGGCATGCGAACTCCCTTGCGGTGTGGGGGTCTTGGCGTGCGAGCGAGGGAATGCTCGCGGTGGGGTGTTGCGGGCGGGTGTGCGCCCGGTGAGAAGCTAATGACGTGCACATGACGTGACAAGGGTCATGGTGCGGTTCGGTGCGAAAAGGTTCGTTGCGAAACGATCACGTACGATGGAGGGCGCAGAAGGGGAGTAGCTCTTCGCCGGACCGTCGACATACTGCTCAGCTCAGCTGGGCCGGCGCCCGGAGCCGGGCCTCACGTGGATTCCCGAGGGATTTTCGTGGGCCGGCCAGCGAGACCTTCGGCAAGCAGTGCACGCCCGTGCCGCACGGCACGGGTGCCGAGTGTGCTGCCCTTGCCGAGGTGTCCTGACGAATAGGGCTCAGCACTCTCGGCGGGGGCGGTCCCGACCGATTGAGGAACCTTGATCAGCTTCACCGTCACGGCGCTCGTCTTCGGCGTCGTCTTCCTCGCCGAGCTGCCCGACAAGACCGCGCTGGCCGGTCTGGTGCTCGGCACCCGCTACCGCGCGTCCTACGTCTTCGCCGGCGTCGCCGCCGCGTTCGCCCTGCACGTCGCGCTCGCCGTCGCGGCCGGCAGCGTGCTGACCCTGCTGCCGCAGCAGATCACCCACGCGCTGACCGGTGTGCTCTTCCTCGGGGGCGCGGCGGTGCTGCTGATGAAGAGGGACGAGGACGAGGAGGAGATCCGCAAGCCGGAGAACCAGTCCTTCTGGAAGGTCGCGGGGTCCGGGTTCATGCTGATCCTGGTCGCGGAGTTCGGCGATCTCACCCAGATCATGACCGCGAACCTCGCCGCGCGCTACGACGACCCGCTGTCCGTCGGCCTCGGCGCGGTGCTGGCGTTGTGGGCGGTGGCGGGACTGGGCATCGTCGGCGGGAAGGCGCTGATGAAGCGGGTTCCGCTGCGGCTGATCACGAAGATCGCGGCGATGGTGATGCTGGTGCTGGGTGTGTGGAGCCTGTGGGAGGCGGTGGCGGGCTGAGCCGCGGCCCGGAGGCCGGGCTCCCCTCCCGTCTCGGGTGCCCCCGAGTTGAACGCCCGGTGAAGCTTTCGCCGGGGCGCTGGCGGGATGCCGGATTTGTTTTGTACCGTAGAGAAACAAAGTGGCTCCCGCCCGTTTTCCCTGACCGGCGGGCGGGGCCGCTCTGTTCCCCCAAGCTCTGGAGCTGCTGCCGATGACGGCCACGACCGTGCTCACCGCCCGCGCCCTCCTGCTCGACATGGACGGCACCCTCGTGAACTCCGACGCCGTGGTGGAGCGCGTCTGGCGTCGCTGGGCCGAGCGGCACGGACTCGACGGCGACGAGGTGATGAAGGTGGTGCACGGCCGCCAGGGCTACGCCTCGATGGCCGTCCTGCTGCCGCACCGGCCCATGGAGCAGAACCACGCGGACAACGCCCGCATGCTCGCCGAGGAGACCGCCGACCTCGACGGCGTCGTCCCGGTCCCCGGCGCCCCCGCCTTCCTCGCCGCCCTGCGCGGCCTCCCGCACGCCCTCGTGACCTCGGCCGACGTGCCGCTGTCCACGGCCCGGATGGCCGCCGCCGGGCTGCCGCTGCCCGACATCCGGATCACCGCCGAGTCCGTCGGCGCCAGCAAGCCCGACCCCGAGGGCTTCCTCAAGGGCGCCGCCGAGCTGGGTGTCGCGCCCGCCGACTGCGTCGTCTTCGAGGACTCCGGCGCGGGTATCGCCGCCGGGCGCGCGGCCGGCATGCGCGTGGTCGGCGTCGGCCCGCGCGCCGCCGTACACCGGCCGGACATGCTGGTCCGGGACCTGACCGAGGTGCGCGTGGAGGACGCCGGGGACGGCACGATCCGGCTCCACGTCACCGCTCGCCGCTAGGGGGCGTCTCCCCGATCATGCCGGGCTCCCGGCGTCTGGCACCGCGCCTCGCCGCGTTGTCGTCGGTCGCCGACTCCCCACGCTCGGCTGCGCTCGCGCGGGGGCACCCCCATCGCGTCGACTCCCTCCTCCGCCTTGCGATGCACGGCACCGGACGCCGTTCGCTGATCCGGCCTGATCGACGAGACACCCCCCAGGACCGCCTGCCACCGGGTCCGCCAGGGGTGGGACCGCCAAGGGCGGGCAAGGCGGCCGGGCGGGTGCGGGCAGGCGCGGTCTCAGGGCTCCCGTGTCTCCGACTCCAGCAGGCCGCGGGTCTTCGGGCCGTACACGCTCAGCTCGTCCTGGAGGCCCCGGGACCACTGGTAGTTGCGCAGGGACTGCTCGACGGCCTCGTCGAAGTGGCCGTGGGGCGCGTCGTTGTAGAGGTAGAGCTGGTGCAGGCGCTGCTGGAGTTCCGTGACCTCCGGGCCCCGGTCGCCGCGCCGCAGTACGGGCGCGGTCTCGGCGGGGGCCTCGGGCGAGGAGGTCGCGCGGGCCGCCGTCGTGGACTCGGTCGGTGTGGGCGTCGGGGTCGGGGTCGCGGAGGCGCTGGACCGTGACGGGCTCGGCGAGGGGGACGCGCTCGCGCTCGCCGACGGGGACGGGGAGGCGGAGGCCGGCGGCGCCGACGCGGTGCTCGGGACCGGGCTCCGGGGCGGCTCGGTGGTCCGCGCCTCGGGGACGGCCTCCCGGACGTCCGTGGGCAGCGCGGTGTTCCGCGACGGCGTGTCGTACGAGAAGAGGCCACTGGTCACCGCCACCACCGTGGCGACCGCGACCACCGCTGCTGACACCAGGAGCGCGACCGTGCGGCGGCTGGTGCCCGGGCGCCCCGCCCCGGTGACGAGTTCCCCGGGCGCCGACTCCCGCGGTGCCGGCACATCCCGTGCCGGCACATCCCCGGCCGGCTCCGCGAACAGGTCCAGGTCGTCGGCGCTCGGCGCGGCGGACGGCGGTGCCAGCGGCGTGGGCAGCACGGTCGTGGGCTGCTGGGCCGTGGGCAGGGCGGCCGTGGGCAGGGCGGTCGTGGGCGGCTCCTCCGCCGGCGGGACGGTCGTGGGTGCCTCGGCCGTCGGCAGAGCGGTCGTGGGCGGCTCCGCCACAGGCACGACGGTCGTGGGCGGCTCCTCCGCCGACAGGGCGGCCGTGGGCGGCTCCTCCGCCGGCAGGACGGTCGTGGGCGGCTCCTCCGCCGGCGGGACGGTCGTGGGTGCCTCGGTGGTCGGGAGCGCCGTCGTGGGTGGTTCCGGCGCCGGCGGCTCGGGCTCGACCGGGCGCAGTGGCATGGTCGGCTCCACGTCACCGGACGACGGGGTCACCACCGGGGCGCCGGCGCCGTCCAGCTCGACGTACGGCCGGATCCGCAGCGGATCGAAGTCCTCGGCCGCCGCCTGCTCCGCCGTACGGGCGTCGCGCAGCGCCTCGGACGCCCGCGGGCCGCAGCCGCACGACGGCGTGTTGTCGGTGCCGCGGGCCGCCCCGCACTCCGGGCACGCATGCCCTCTCGGCTCCGCCACGCGTCCGCCCCCTCCCTGCACGATGTGCCCCGTGCGCGCCCCCGCGCGTACGAACTGGCGTCCGCCCCCTGCGAACTCCAGTGATTATGCAGATCCCGTGGAGGCGACGGCCGGGAGTCCTGCCGATTCACAGGACTCAACAGGCCATAACTGGACACACCGATCACGATGGAAGGTGCCGGCTCACGACGGCAGCGGTCGACCGAGCCTCGGGAGGTCCCATGGCCGAGGATGCGCGCAGCACAGCGGCACAGCCGCGCGGCCCGCAGCGGGGGGTGAGCAGCCGGGAACACGTGCCCGGCGACGTCCTCGTCTCGATCGGGGCACTGCTCCTCGGCATGCTGCTCGCCGCGCTCGACCAGACGATCGTCTCCACGGCGCTGCCCACGATCGTCAGCGAGCTGGGCGGCATGGACCATTTGTCGTGGGTGGTCACCGCCTATCTGCTGGCGTCGACCGCCGCGACCCCGCTGTGGGGCAAGCTGGGCGACCAGTACGGGCGCAAGCGGCTCTACCAGACCGCCATCGTGATCTTCCTGATCGGTTCGGCGCTGTGCGGCATGGCGCAGAACATGGCCGAGCTGATCGCGTTCCGCGCGCTGCAGGGCCTGGGCGGCGGCGGGCTGATGGTGCTGTCGATGGCGATCGTCGGTGATCTGGTGCCGCCCCGCGACCGGGGCCGCTACCAAGGCCTGTTCGGCGCGGTCTTCGGCGCCACCAGCGTCCTCGGCCCGCTGCTGGGCGGCGTGTTCACCGAGCACCTGAGCTGGCGGTGGGTCTTCTACGTCAACCTGCCGGTCGGCGTGGTCGCGCTCGCCGTGATCGCCTCCGTGCTGCACATCCCGCGCAAGGGCACCCGGCACGTCATCGACTACCTCGGCACCTTCCTCATCGCCGCCGTCGCCACCTGCCTGGTCCTCGCCGCCTCCCTCGGCGGCACCACCTGGCGCTGGACCTCACCGCAGATCACCGGCCTGGCGGTGCTCGGCGTGCTGCTCGCGGCCGTGTTCGTCGCCGTGGAGCGCAGGGCGGCGGAGCCGGTGCTTCCGCTGAAGCTGTTCCGGACCCGCACCTTCACCCTGTCCGCCGTGATCAGCCTGGTCGTCGGCTTCGCGATGTTCGGCACGATGACCTACCTGCCGACGTTCCTCCAGGTCGTCCAAGGCGTCTCGCCGACCATGTCCGGCGTCCACATGCTGCCCATGGTGCTGGGCCTGCTGCTCGCCTCGACCGCCTCCGGGCAGATCGTCAGCCGCACCGGCCGCTGGAAGGTGTTCCCGATCGCCGGCACCGGCATCACCACGCTCGGCCTGCTGCTCCTGCAGGAACTCGACGAGCGCAGCTCGGACGCGCAGATCAGCACCTTCTTCTTCGTCTTCGGCCTGGGTCTCGGCCTGGTCATGCAGGTGCTGGTGCTGATCGTGCAGAACGCCGTGTCGTACGAGGACCTGGGCGTCGCCACCTCCGGCGTCACCTTCTTCCGCTCGATCGGGGCCGCGTTCGGCGTGGCCGTCTTCGGGACGATCTTCGCCGGGCGCCTCGGCGACAAGCTCACCGCCGCCCTCCGCGGCGCGGAACTCCCGCCCGGCGTCTCGGCCGACGCCCTGGAGGCCGACCCGCGCGGCCTGGCCCAGCTGCCGCCGGAGCTGCGCCCCACGGCCCTGCACGCGTACGCGACGGCCCTCACGGACGTCTTCCTGTACGCCGCGCCGGTCGCCCTCGCCGGGTTCGTGCTGGCCTGGTTCCTCAAGGAGGACCGGCTGCGCGGCTCGGTCACCGCGCCGGACATGTCGGAGACCCTGGCAGGCAACCCGGTCGAGCGGTCCTCGCACGACGAGGTGTGCCGCGCCCTGTCCGTGCTCGGCACCCGCGAGGGCCGGCACGAGGTCTACCGGAAGATCGCCGCACGGGCGGGCTACGACCTGCTGCCCGCCGCGAGCTGGCTGCTGCTGCGGATGAAGCGGTACGGCTGGGTGGAGCCCGCCGTGCTCGCCGAACGCAGCACCGTGCCCCTCGGCGTCATCCTCGACGGCGCCCGCCAGGTCGAGGAACGGCGGCTGGCCGTGCGCGACGGACTCGACCTGGTCCTCACCGAACAGGGCCGCGAGGTCGCCGGACGGCTGGCCGCCGCCCGCGAGGAGTCCCTGGCGGAACTCCTGGGCGACTGGTGGGGACCGGACCGGCCGACCGACCTGACGGACCTCGTGCGGGAGCTGAACGACGAGCTGTGCGGCTCGGACCGGGAGGAGCCGCACGACGGGCGCCCGGCGGCGTCGAGGTCCCGCTGACGGCCGAGATCCCGCCGGCGGCCGAGGTCCAGCCGAAAGCCGAGGTGCCGCTGAGGGCCGAGGCCTCGCCGACGGCCGCGGTCCCGCCGACGGCCGAGGGCCCGCCGACGGCCGCGGTCCCGCCGACGGCCGCGGTCCCGCCGACGGCCGAGGGCCCGCCGACAGCCGAGGCCTCGCCGATACCGACCGGCGAGCCTCAGGTCGCGGCGGGGCCCACGAGGTCCTTGGCGAACCAGTGCTCGGCGTACGGCTCGTCGTTGTGCGGGGGCGTCTCCGCGTAGCCGAGCCGCGCGTACAGCGCCCGCGCCTCGCGCAGATCACCGCGCGTGTCCAGGATCAGCCGCCGCGCGCCCAGCGCCCGGGCGGTTTCCTCGGCGGCGGCCACCAGCAGCGCGGCGCCGCCCCGGCCGCGCAGCTCCGGCCGGACGAAGACCCGGGTCAGCTCGGCGACGGCCGGGTCCGCGGTGCGCCGTACACCCGCGGTGCCGGCGGGCGCGCCGCCGTAACGCGCCACCAGCAGCCGCCCGCCGGGCGGGGTGAGCCCGCCCTCGGCCCCGGCGGCGATCTCCCGCTCCAGCTCGTCCGGGTCGGTACGGCTGCCCTCGTGGAACAGGTACCAGCGGTCGCTGACCTCCGTGTAGTACGCCCGCCACAGGGCGGCGGCATCGAAGGAGCCGACGGGTTCGGGGGCGACGGTCCAGGCCGTCGTCTGCGCGGTCATGGCGGCCATTGTCGGGACCGCGCGCCGAGTGGGCTCAACCGGATTAAGGCGCCACGCGGCCCGGCGCGGCGGCCCTTTCGTTTGGGGCGGGGCCCCGGGGCAACCCGGTCAGCGTTCCGAGGTCCGAGAGCCCGGAGGCAACCTACATGTCCACTGGTTTGATCGTTGCGTTGATCGTGATCGGGGCGGTCGTCGTCATAGGCGCGGCCGTCCTGCTGACCCTGCGGCGGCGCCGCGGCGTCGGCGGACGGGACCTGAAGCGGCGCTTCGGGCCCGAGTACGAGCGGACCGTCGCCCGTTACGACGGCGACACCAGGGCCGCGGAGCGGGAACTCGCCGAGCGCCTGGAACGCCACGGCGAGCTGCGTGAACGTCCGTTGGAGGCGGAGCGGCGCCGCGCGTACGAGCAGCGCTGGCAGGCCGCGCAGGAGCTGTTCGTCGACTCGCCGCGCGACGCGGTGACCGAGGCGGACCGACTGCTCGCCGAAGTGGCCGGCGCCCGCGGCTTCCCCGACGGCGGCCACTACGAGGAACAGGTCGCCGCGCTGTCCGTGCACCACGCGGACCACGTCCACGGCTACCGACGCGTCCACCGCATCGCCCGCGCGGGCGTCGGCGCCGACGGGCAGCCCGAGCAGGCCGCCACCGAGGAGATGCGCGAGGCCATGGTCGAGGCCCGCGCCCTCTTCGAGGACCTGGTCGCGCCCACCCGCCACGACGCCGGCGGCTCCGGCGACCGCCGGTCCCCGTCCCACGCCCGCCACGACCGCGCCCGCCAGCCGTGGGGGTTCACCCGGCATCACGCGAAGGGGAGTTGAGCCCGATGACCGAGACGCCACGGCAGGGCGGGGACGACCCGCGGAGGCCGGGCACGCCGCGCTCCGCGCGGGCCCAGGAGAGCAGGGGTTCCGCATCGGGTGACGAGGCGATGCGGCCCGCGCCCGGAGGCCGGGTGCCGGGCCTGGCCGGCGAGATGCCGCCGGGCACCCGCGAGGTGCCGGGGACGGCCGGTGACGTGCCGGAAGCCAGCGGCGGGGCGGGCCGGTCCGGCACCGCCGGGGAGACCCCGTCCGGGGGCACCGCCGCCGGTGAGGCCCCGCCCGGGGCCGGCGCACCCGGCACGGCGGGCACGCCCGGCGCGTACGGCGCGTTCGGCACGCCGGGCTCAGCGGGCGCGGCGGGCACGGCGGGTCCGGCGGGCACGAGCGGGTTCCCAGGCGCGCCGGGCACTGGGGGCGCGCCTCACACCGCAGGTGCGTCCGGCACCGCGGGGACACCCGGCGGTCCCGGCGCGTCCGGTACGGCCGGTACTGGTACGGCCGGTACTGGTACGGCCGGTACTGGTGTTGCCGGTACTGGTACTGCCGGTACGCCCGGCACGCAGGGCATACCGGGAGCCCCCGGCGAGCCCGGCCCCACAGGTACGGAAACCCCGCAGGGCACACCGGGATCGGCGGGCACACCCGGCTACTCGGCCGGCACCCCCGCCCGGTCCGGCGTCGAGGCGGGCACGTCCCGCGCGCAGAAGGCCTCCCACCTCGCCCCGCTGCTGCCGCACGACGAGGCGGAGAAGCTCGCGCAGCGGCTCCAGCACGCGGTGACCGGGTTCGTCGACGGGCCGCGGGCGGCCGTGGAGGAGGCCGACCACGTCCTGGAGGACATCGTGAACCGCTTCACGGAGGCGGTGGCCCAGCGGCGCCGCACCCTGCGCCGTTCCTGGGAGTCGACCGACGAGTCCACCCCGCCGGCGACGGACACCGAGCAACTCCGGCTGGCGCTGCGCGACTACCGCGAACTCGCCGACCGGCTCCTGCACCACTGAGCACCACGGAGCACCGCGGACGGCGCCGGCGGCTCGGGCCGCCGGCGCCGTGCCGTGTCCGTCAGCCGTTCCCGCGGTCCTCGCGGGTTTCCCGCCGGCGGCGTACGACGTCCTCCACGTCGTAGGGCTTCAGGCCCAGTGGGGGTCCGGGCGGGGGCTTGAACATCATGTCGCGGATCTTCACGTTGACCGACTCGATGATCTTGCGGGCCAGTCGCTCCGACGGGGCGGCGAGTGCCGCGACCAGCGCGTCCTCGGCCTCCTTGCGCAGGGCCAGCGTCGGGGGCAGTACCGAGACGCCCTCGCGGGCCAGCTTCCGCCGGATCCACCAGCGCTCGTCGTAGTCGGCCTCGATGTCGCTCGGCAGCGGTCTGCCCGCTCCGGGAAGGTGCTCGAACTCGCCGCGGGCCAGCGCGTCACGGATCTGTTTGTCGGTCCAGGACTCGAAGCTCACGCCGGGAGGCTTTCGCTCGGTCATGCGGCCATTGTGCCGGACGCGGCCGCACCGGGCGATCTATCATGCAGCGGCGCCGACGGACGCCGGCGCCACCGGACATGAAGGAGCGGCACGTGCTCGAACTGACCATGGCCTCCGTCTCGGGCACGGACACGGGCGCCACGGCCGGCATGCTCATGGCCGACGCGCCCAGCGAGCCGGGAGCCGTGCTGCGGGTGGGCCGGGACACCTCGGTGTGCCGGCTGGCGACGCCGGAGGACTGGCTGTTCGTCTCCCGCGTGCACCTGGAGTTCCTGTGCGGCCACGACGGCGCCTGGCACCTCACCTGGCTGCGCGGCTCCCAGGCGGAGCCGTCCTCCGAGGTCCGGCTGACCGTCGGCGACCACGCGCAGCCCCTCGCGTACGGCGGCACGCTGCCCCTCCCGCGCGGCGGCAACGGAGAGGTGGTCATCCAGGACCGCACCGCCGCGCGGAGCGTCAACGTGGGCTTCTACCACGAGATCTGACGGTCATACGGCGGACTCCGGCGCCGCCGGGTCCACGAACCGCCGGACGAACGCCAGCGCCGTCTCGGCGACCTCGCGCCACCCGTGGTCGATGGTGAGCGCGTGACCGCGGCCGGGCAGCTCGGTGATCTCGGTGACCGCGTGCCGGTTGCGGGCCTGCTTCTTGTAGGAGGCGTTGGCGATGGCCCACGGCACGGTGTTGTCCTGCTCGCCGGAGATGATCAGCAGGGGGCCGCGCTCGGGAGCGGTGGTGTCGACCTTGACCTCGGTCCACGGGTTGAGGTTCGCGGCCGCCGCCTGGAAGAGCGGCTCCCCGGACGCCGGGACCGCGTAGGTGTCGTACAGCTCGCGTGCCTCGTCCTCGCCGACGGCGTTGGCGAAGGAGTACCGGAACTGCTCGTACGTCAGGGGCACCGCCCGGTGGTGGTTCGCCGGGTTGCCGAGCACCACGCTCGCCGCCCGCAGCGAGGACAGCGGCAGCGGCAGCACCCCGCGGAACGGCGCCGGGTCGATCGCGACGGACGCCCGGGACAGCCCGCGTCCCGCGCTGATCTGGGCGATCAGGCCCCCGAAGGAGTGGCCGATCACCACGGGCGCGCGGTCCAGCCGGCGGATCAGGTCGCAGAAGTGGTCGGCGACCTGGCCGACGCTCTTGCCCGCGAAGACCTCGGGGTGCTCGCGGGCCGCCTCGACCGTCTCCGGGTCGTCCGGCCAGCCCGGGGCCACGGCGGCGAACCCGGCCTCCTCGAACAGCGCCGCCCACCGCTCCCAGCTGGTGGGCAGCAGCCACAGGCCGTGCACGAACACCGCCGGGACGCGGCCCGTGGCGTTGGCCCGTTCGATCAGCGCGAGGTCGCGGGCGTAGGAGTCGGGGGACGGGGTCGGGGACGGGGTCGGGGAAGGGGGAGTGGGCGCGGGACGGGTCACGGCTGGCTCCTGTGTGGGTGGGGCGGAGGCCGGCGTCGCGGGGATCGCGGCCGGCGTCCGCGGTGGCTCGGTCGTCGCGGGCGCGCGGCGCGGCTCAGTCCTCGGCCAGCGCCCGCCGCAGCGTGTTCACCGCCAGCTCGATCGCGGACCCGGCCGCCCGCGTCTCGCGCAGTGCGTTGAGCATCACGAAGTCGTGGATGGTGCCCTGGTAGCGGACGGCGGTGACCGGTACGCCCGCGGCGCGCAGCTTGGCCGCGTACGCCTCGCCCTCGTCGCGCAGCACATCGGCCTCGGCCGTGACGACCAGCGCCGGGGGCAGCCCGGCCAGTTGCCCGGTGGTGGCGCGCAGCGGCGAGGCGGTTACGCGGGCGCGCTCCCCGGCGTCCGTCGTGTACTGGTCCCAGAACCAGCGCATGGCGTCGCGGCGCAGGAAGTAGCCCTCGGCGAACTGCTCGTAGGAGGCGGTGTCGAAGGAGGCGTCGGTCACCGGGTAGAACAGCACCTGCTGCCGCAGCGGCAGCCCGCCCCGCTCCTTGGCCAGCAGGGTCAGCGCGGCGCTCAGGTTGCCGCCGACCGAGTCGCCCGCGACGGCGAGGCGGGCGCCGTCCAGGCCGTGCGCGGCGCCGTCGGTGACGATCCAGCGGGCCACCGTCCAGCTCTGTTCGAGGGCGACCGGGTAGCGGTGCTCAGGCGCGAGGCCGTACTCGGGGAAGACCACGGCCGCGCCGGTGCCGACGGCCAGCTCCCGCACCAGCCGGTCGTGGGTGTGGGCGTTGCCGAACACCCAGCCCGCGCCGTGGACGTAGAGGACGACCGGCAGCCGGCCCGAGGCCCCCGCGGGCCGGACGACACGGGCCCGGACCTCCCCGGTGGGGCCGCCGGCGACCGTCACCCACTCCTCGTCGACGTCGGGCAGGGCCACGGGGCCGGACTGCACCTCGTCCACGGCCTTGCGGCCCTCGGCCGGCGGCAGCTCGTACAGATACGGCGGTTCGGCCGTGGCCCGGGCGAACGCCGCCGCGGCGGGTTCCAGGACGGGAGCGACGGGGCGGTGGTCGGTCATGTTCGGCCTCTCACGGGGACGGGGGCGGGCGCCGCGTCCCCGCGCCTCGGCCGCGGGGACGCAGGAACCGTATGCGCGCGCCGGCCGCACGGGTCGCCCCTGCGCGCAGGGGACTTGCCCCTCGGTGCACGGCCGGATCTGGCAGCCGGCGCCGCGGCACCGCACAATGCGCAGAAGCCAGGTCACACGGACTGAGGGGGCGGGACCCGGTGCTGCTGCTGGACCTCGACACCGTCGCGCCGCGGGAGCGGGCGGATGCCTTCCATCACGCGCTGACGGACGGGTCGGTGCCGAACGACGTCGTGCACGAGGAGCCCGAGACCGGGATACACGCTCGGTTCGAGCTCTGGCGGGTGGGCGGACTGGACCTGTTCACCGCGCGCAGCAGCGGATTCGAGGTCCGGCGCACGGCCCGGCACGTGCGCCGGCACCGGGAGCGGCCGGTGGTCTCCGTCTCGCTGCAGACCGAGGGCGTCCACCGCGCCGAGAACGGCGGGCAGCGCTACCACCTGGGCCCGGACGACATCGCCGTCTTCCACGAGCTGGCGCCGCGCCGCTACGGCTGGTCCGGGCACGGGGCCTCCCAGGCCCTCACCATCGACATGGACCACCTGGGCGTGCCCGTCGACGCCGTCGTACGCGCCTCCCTGCGCCTGCGCGCCAGCCCGATGCACGACCTGGTCCTGGGCCACCTGCGCACCCTCTGGCGGGACCCCGCCCGCCTGGAGGTCGACCCGGGCGCCGCCGCCCTGGCCGGCGCCACCACCGAGCTGGTCCGGGCGCTGCTGGTCTCGGCGGCGCACGACGAGGACGACCGGCGGGTGCGGTCGGCCCTGGACGACTCCCTCGCCGTGCGGATCATGGCGTACGTGCGCCGCCACCTGACCGATCCGGAGCTGAGCCCGGAGCACATCGCGCGGGAGCACGCCGTGTCCCTGCGCCAGTTGTACGTGGTGCTCGGCCGGGCGGGCATCGGGCTGGAGCAGTGGATCATCGGCGAGCGGCTGGAGGCGGCCTGCCGGCTGCTCGCCTCGCCCCGCCACGCCGGGCTGCCCGTGGCCGCCGTGGCGGCCCGCTGCGGCTTCACCAGCCCCAGCCACTTCACCCGCCGCTTCCGGGCGGCCTACGGCGTCACCCCGCGCGAGTGGCGACGGCACCGCGTCCACGGCCCGGCGGGCGACGGCCGGGGCGCGGCGGGAGACGGCCGGGGCGCGGCGGGAGACGGCCGGAGTGCCGTGGGCGACGACCGGGGTGCGGCAGGCGACGGCCATAGCAGGGCGGGCGACGGTCACGGCAGGGCGGGCGACGGTCACGGCAGGGCGGGCGGCGCTGCCGCGGGCGTACGGTGACCGCGCGTCCGGTCCGGGTCGCGCCGCGGCCCGGGTGAGGCAGCCGCGGAACCCGCGCCTCCTCGCCCTCATCAGCCGGCTGCCCCCATCCCGCCGCCTCCTCGCCCCCACCCTCAGCCGGCCGCCCTCATCCCACCACCCGGGCCAGCGCGAACCCGTCGTACCCCTTCGCGCCCACCGTCTGGATCGCCGTCCCGCTCAGCCTCGGGTGGGAGGCGATCAGGTCGATGGCCGCGCGGGTGCCGCGCACGTCCGGCGCGTCGGTGTCCGCGTCGGCGACGCGACCGCCGCGCACCACGTTGTCGACGACGATCACACTGCCCGCGCGGGTGAGCCGCAGCGCCCACTCCACATAGCCGGCGTTGTTGGCCTTGTCCGCGTCGATGAAGACCAGGTCGAACGGTGGCGGGTTCTCATCGGCCAGCTGCGGCAGCGACTCCAGCGCGGGCCCCACCCGCACCTCGGCGACCTTGTCCAGCCCCGCGCGGGCGAGGTTGCGGGTGGCGACCTCGGCGTGCTTCGGGTCGTACTCCAGCGAGATGAGCCTGCCGTCGGCGGGCAGCGCGCGGGCCAGCCAGATGGTGCTGTACCCGCCGAGCGTGCCGATCTCCAGGATGTGCCGCGCCCCCTGGATCTCGGCCAGCAGCTGGAGCAGCTTGCCCTGCGGCGCGGTGACGCCGATCTCCGGCAGCCCGGCGGCCCGGCTGTCGCGCAGCGCCGCCCGCAGCACCTCGTCGTCGGGGGAGAGACGGGCGGAGACGTACTCGTCGACGGTGTCCCAGATCTGCGACTCGCTCATGCGCTCAGCCTCTCCCATCCGGGGCGCCGGGACACCTGCACGGTGCGCGGCGACCGTCTTCGGACCTCAGAACGCCATATATCAGGCGAACGGGAGGCGGCCCGCGTCTTCCTGCGGGGGCGCCGTGAGCCTCGTAGGGTTCGCAACGCATACCCTTCGGCACGCTCCTGCTCGTCGTCGCCCCCGGCCTGGTCGCCGCCCACGCCCTGCCCCGCCCCGTCGGCCGCCGTACGGCCCTGCTCGCGGCCCCGGTGGCGATCAGTGTGCTGATGCTGTCGCGGAGGAACGCCCGAAGGCGGCGGCCCAGGGGATCGGGGGCCGCCGCCTTCGGGCGTGCTTGCGGGGGTGCGGGTCCGGCCGGGAGCCCTGGCGGCTCAGTACCAGCCGTTCGCCTGCCAGAACTGCCAGGCGCCGACCGGGCTGCCGTAGCGGGAGTTCATGTAGTCCAGACCCCACTCGATCTGGGTCTTGGCGTTGGTCTTCCAGTCGGCGCCGGCGGCGGACATCTTGGAGCCGGGCAGGGCCTGGACCAGGCCGTAGGCGCCGGAGGACGGGTTGGTGGCGTCGACGTCCCAGCCGCTCTCGTGCTCGACGATCTTGCTGAAGGCGTTGAACTGGGCGGCGTTCGGGATCATCTGCTTCGCGATCGCCTTCGCCTGGGCGGGCGAAGCGGTCGTCGCGGCGTGCGCCGGAGCGGCGGTCAGCGCCATGCCGGTGGCGGCGGCGGCCACGGCGGCGGTGGTGAGGGCCTTCTTCGGGGACGCGATGCGGCGGGCGATGCGGGCGACAGACACGGAGAACCTTTTCCTTCGGGGACCGGGGTGTCGCGGCAGTCCATGACCACGCGGTGCGGGGCGGGGACATGCCTCGGCGCCGAGGCCCGTGGGGCTCGTCGGCGCCGTGCGACGTCATCCAGAGAAGCAGCCCGGAAGGGGGTCCGCAATGACCCCCTTTACTAGTTGTGGTCGCATTCGAGATGAAGGTCGCTCGTGTGACGTGGCTCTCAATGCCCAGGTCAACCGGAAGATTGACGTGAGCATGGCGTCCGATTTGTCTACTATTTCCCGTCGTATGTGATCTGCGCCCTGTGGGCCGGTTCACGCCCGGAGGCCTCTTCCGGGGCCTGGAATGTGACCGCGGTCTCGAAGGCGGCGCGCCGGGTGGCCCGCCGCAGGGCCTTCAGCACGGCCGGACCGAGCGTGAACGTGAGGACCACCGTCACCAGGGCGCGGCCCAGGTCCCAGCCGAGCGAGGTGGCCAGACAGTAGGCGACGAAACGGGCGAGGTTCGCGGCGGTGCCCGCGGCCGGGTCCGGGGCGATGTCCGAACCGTCCCGCGGCAGGAAGGGCCAGCCCTGCGCGTTCATCACCAGGCCGTACGCGAACGCGGCCAGGAAGCCGTACCCGGCCAGCAGCAGCAGTTCCCCGCGGCCGCGCAGCCGGTGCGGGCCCGGCAGCAGCCCCGCCCCCATCGCGAACCAGCCCATCGACAGCATCTGGAACGGCATCCACGGCCCCACACCCCCGGTGAGCAGCGCGGACGCGAACATGCTCAGCGAACCCAGGGCGAAGCCGAACCCCGGCCCGAGGACCCGGCCGCTCAGCACCATCAGGAAGAACATCGGCTCGATGCCCGCCGTGCCCGCGCCGATCGGCCGCAGCGCCGCCCCGGCCGCCGCCAGCACGCCCAGCATCGCCACCGCCTTCGCGCCCAGCCCGGACTCCGCGATCGCCGCGCCCACCACGGCGACCAGCAGCACCAGCAGACCAGCGAAGAGCCACGGGGCGTCCTGGCTGTGCCCCGCCACCGCCGCGGCGGGCGGCGAGAGGAACGGCCACAGCAGCGCCGCCGCACCGACCGCGCCGGTGAGCAGCAGTACGGCGACCGTGCGGGGGCCGAGACGGATCGCGCGGACCTGCCGGACCTGCCGGGCCTGGGGGACCCGGCGGTCCTCGCGGGTCATGCCAGCGCCTCCCTCACCTGCGCGACCGTGAGCCACCGCTGCGGCGCGAGGATCTTCGTCACCTGCGGCGCGAACGACGGCGACGAGACCACCACGTCCGCCGTCGGACCGTCCGCGATCACCTCGCCCTCCGCGAGCAGCACCACCCGGTCGGCGAGCTCGGCCGCCAGCTCCACGTCGTGCGTGGCCAGCACGATCGCATGCCCCTGCGCCGCCAGCTCCCTCAGCCGCGCGACCAGGCGCGCCTTCGCCGCGTAGTCCAGACCCCGGGTCGGCTCGTCCAGCAGGAGCAGCGGCGGGCGGGCGGCCAGCACCACCGCCAGGGCGAGCGTCAGCCGCTGCCCCTCGGACAGATCACGCGGGTGCGTGTCGTCGGAAAGCCCCGGCAGCAGCGCCGAGACCAGGGCCCGGCAGGTGCCCGGCGCGGCGCCCGCGTCCTCGTCGGCCGCCGCGCACTCGGCGGCGACCGTGTCGGCGTACAGCAGATCGCGCGGCTCCTGTGGGACCAGGCCCACCCGGCGGACCAGGTCGCGGGGCGGCGTACGGTGCGGCGCGGCGCCGCCGACGCGCACCGAGCCGGAGTCCGGCTCGACCAGCCCCACCAGCGAGGACAGCAGCGTGGACTTCCCGGCGCCGTTGCGGCCCATGAGCGCGACGGTCTCGCCGGGGGAGACGGTGAGGTCGACGCGGCGCAGCGCCCGCACCCGGCCGCGGCGTACGGCGAGGGCGCGCACCTCGGCGGCGTACGGGGAGGCGGGCGGGGCGAGGGCGGGCGCGGCGGTCCGGTGCTTGCGCAACCAGCGGCGGGGCCGGGGCGAGGGGGCCCCGGCGTCGGCGGGGGTGGTCCGCGATGCGGTGCAGACGGGCGCGGGGACGCCAGGGGCGGTCGCGGCCGTGGCTGCATCGGTCGTGGCTGCACCGGCCGCGGGCATACTCGCGGCCGGTGCGGAGGCGGGAGAGGGAGCGGGGTCCCGGTTGCGCAGGCGTGCGCGCAGGTCCGTCGCACGGCGGCGGGCGTCGCGCACCGTCAGCGGCAGCGGGGACCAGCCCGCCAGCCGGCCCAGACCGGCCACGGGCGGGTACACCGGCGACACGGCCATGATCTCGGCGGGGGTGCCGAGGACGGGCCGGGCGCCGGGGGAGGGCAGGAGCAGGACCTGGTCGGCGTACTGCACGACCCGCTCCAGGCGGTGCTCGGCCATCAGCACCGTCGTGCCCAGGTCGTGGACGAGCCGCTGCAGGACGGCGAGGACCTCCTCGGCGGCGGCCGGGTCGAGGGCCGAGGTCGGCTCGTCGAGGACCAGCACGCTCGGGTGCGGGGTGAGCACCGAGCCGATGGCCACCCGCTGCTGCTGCCCGCCGGACAGCGTGGCGATCGGGCGGTCCCGCAGGGGCGCGAGACCCAGCAGGTCCAGCGTCTCCTCCACCCGGCGCCGCATCACCGCCGGGGGCAGACCCAGCGACTCCATGCCGTAGGCGAGTTCGTCCTCGACGGTGTCGGTGACGAAGTGCGACAGCGGGTCCTGGCCGACCGTGCCGACCACGTCGGCCAGCTCGCGCGGCTTGTGGGTGCGGGTGTCGCGGCCGGCGACCGTGACCCGGCCGCGCAGGGTGCCGCCCGTGAAGTGCGGGACGAGCCCCGCGACGGCGCCCAGGATCGTCGACTTGCCGACGCCGGACGGCCCGACCAGCAGCACCAGTTCACCCTCCGGGACCTCGAAGTCCACGCCCCGGACGGTCGGTTCGGCGGCTCCGTCGTACGTCACGGAGACGTCCTCGAAGCGGATCACGACGACTCCTCAAAGTTCTCGGGCGGTGGGGTCACGAAGGCCGGGAGCAGGCCCAGCAGGGCGGCCGCCGCCGGCCACACGGGAAGGCTCGGGGCGGTCAGCGGGACCACCCCCGGATGCAGGGCCGCCGGGTCGGCGGACGCGGCCAGGACGAGCGAGGCGGCGACCGCGGCACCGGAGCCGGAGACCAGCCAGGCCCGCGCACCCCACGGGTCCGGGCGGTACCGGGTGCGCGGCGAGCGCCGGCCGCCCAGCCACAGCCCGGCGAGCGCGGCCCCCACCCCGGCGAGCAGCACCGGCAGCCCGTACGTGCCGCCCTCCGCGGTGAGCAGCCCGTACGTCCCCGCGCAGACCCCGAGCAGCCCGCCGAGGGTGAGCGCGGCCGTCGTACGGCGCACCGCGGGCGGCACCGCGGCCGTACGGCCGTAGCCGCGCGAGTCCATCGCGGCGGCGAGCGCCACCGAGCGTTCCAGCGCGCCCTCCAGGACCGGCAGGCCCACCTGGAGCAGGCCCCGGACCCCCTTGTCCGGCCGTCCGCGCAGCCGGCGGGCGGCACGCAGCCGCCGCACGTCCGCGACCAGACTCGGCGCGAAGGTCAGGGCCACGACCACCGCGACCCCCATCTCGTACAGCGCGCCCGGCAGCGACTTCAGCAGCCGCGACGGGCTCGCGAGGGCGTTCGCGGCGCCCACGCAGATCAGCAGCGCGGCCAGCTTCAGACCGTCGTACAACGCCCGGAGCAGCACCTCCGCGGTCACCTCGCCGCCCAGGCGGATGCCCTGCGCCCAGTCGGGCAGCGGCACCTCGGGGAGGGTGAGGAGGGTGTGGGTGCCGGGGACGGGCGCGCCGAACACGACGGCGAACACCAGCCGGATCAGCAGCACCGCGAGGCCCAGCTTGAGGAAGGCGCCGTAGGAGCGGGCCCACGGGGCGTCCGGGCGGCGCACCGCGACGACGTACGCCGAGACCGCGATGAGGAGCGCGAGGAGGAGCGGATTGGTGGTGCGGGTGGCGGCGATGCCGAGGGACAGGGCCCACAGCCACCAGGCACCGGGGTGGACCGAGTCACCCATTCCCGCGTCGCCGGGTCTGCCAGATGGCGGCCGCGCCCAGGACCGCCACCGCCGCGCCGCCCGCGAGGAGACCGAGGGAGGGCCCGCCGTCGTCCTGCCCGCCGGCCGTTCCCTCGGCGGCGTCCTCCGGGGCGGCGCTCTCCGGGGAGGCGTCCTCCGGGGAGGTGTCCTTCTCGTCCCCGGCGGTGTCCTTCCCGCCGGCACCGCTCACGCTCACCTGCTCCCCGCAGCCCTTCGCCGGGTAGCCGGAGATGGCGCACAGCAGCGCGTTGGTGTCGTAGCGCAGGGGCTTGGCGACGGCGGCCAGCGCCTCCGCGGTCGTCGCGTCGGGCGCCACGCTCGCGCACACGGTCCGGCGGGCGGGCGGCGTCTCACCCGACGGGGCGTGGGCCGCCGTACCGAAGTCGAGGACGAGCGCGACCCGCTTCCGGCCGTCCCGTGCGGGCGTACGGGCGCAGATGACGTCGAACGTCGCCGTGCCGCGCGGCCGGGCGGCGTCGCCGGAGTCCTCGCTGACGGCGAAGCGGAAGCCCTGCACGTCGCCGTCGGACGGCCGGGCGGTGGCCGGGCCCTCGGTGGCGTACGTCCAGCGGTCGCCGTCGCGCTCCCAGAAGGACCAGTAGCGGTAGCCGGCGGCCTGCGCCGGGCCGGTGCTCAGCGACCCGAACAGCGCGGCCAGGAGCAGGACGGCGGCACGGCGGAGCATCACGCCTGCGGCCCCTTCTTCTTCCGGCCGCTGAGCAGGAAACCGATGCCGATACCGCCGACGAACAGGGCGCCGACGACCCACCACATGCTGGTGTCGCTTTCCTCTTCGGCCGAGTCGTCCCGCTTGCTCTCGTCCGCGCCGGCGGCCTGCGGGGCCGGGCCGGTCGCGTTCAGCCGCTCGACGAGGTCGTCGCCGCCGAAGTCACGGGGGTCGCCGCCGGTGGCCAGCGCGGCGAAGATCAGCTGGGCGTAGGCGGCGGGGCCGCTCTGCTTCGCCCAGTCCGCGGAGTTCCGCTGGAGCCACTTCAGGGGCTTCGCGGCCCGCTCGGCACCGCCCTGCGCGGCGAGCGCGACGACCGCGTCGGCGGTGTTGCCGTAGTCGGGCTGGTCCTCGGCGCCCGGCAGGGCGGAGACGAGGTGGCCGTCCTCGGCGACGGCCTCCGCGAGGTAGGCGGCACCGTTGGCGGCGGCCTGCTCGGGGGACCCGGCGTCGGCGCACTTCGGCATGCCGGCTCGCTTGCCCGGCTCGGCGTCGAGCCCCTTGCCGAGCGCGCCCAGCACACCGGCGGCCGTGGCGTCCGCGTTGGCGGCGAGCTTGCCCTTCTTGTCCGGCTGGTAGGCGAAGGCGCCACCGCCGTCCTCGTCGCAGGGGAGGGAGAGAGCGAGGAGGGCGTCGTACGGCGAGTTGCCCTTCCTCGTCACCTCGGCGGGCTTCTCCCCGGCGGCGGCGAGGGCGCCGATGACGACGGAGGTGGAGTTGGTGTCGGTCGGCGACCCGGCGCCGAAGCCCCAGCCGCCGTCCTCGTTCTGCACCGACTTCAGCCAGCCGACGGCCTTGCCGGTCTCGGCGTCGTGCCCGCCGAGCGCGGCGAGCGCCTGCACGGCGGCGGCGGTCGCGTTGGTGTCCAGCATCGTCTCGGCGTCACAGGCCTTGCCGGTGTCCGCGCGATAGGAGGCGAACGCGCCGTTCGCGCACTGCTGTCCGGTCAGCCAGTCCACGGCCTTCTCGGCGGGCCTCACGCCCACCGCGTCCTGGGCGAGCAGCGCGAGCGACTGCCGCCACACACCGTCGTAGGTCGGGTCGCCCGTGCCGTACAGCCCGGAGGGCAGGGCCGCGGACGGCGAGGCGGACGGGGACGGGTCGGCGGCGTGGGCGACCGGAGCCGCGACGGCGCCGATCACTGCGGCGGCGGCCAGGGCCGCGGCGGTGCGGCGGACGTTCATGATCGGCGGATGCCCTCTCCTGCGGGGAGCCGGGCAGCACCGGAGGACCCGGGCGGCTCGGCTCCGTAAACCTCGACGGTGCTGAGCCGTTCCACGTCCGCACGGGGCGATCCGGCTCACCGGCCCCTGCGCGGGGGTCCGGCCTACGGACAGGGGTCTCCCCTGTTCGAGCGAAGTCGAGAACTCGGGGAAGGGTCAGCGCCGGATTTGCACCGGCTTTCCCCGTACGGGTGTGATACGACGCCGCCACTTTACCGGCCGGTCAGCGGGGGTGATCCGAGTGGTTCGTCACGTGGGGCGGGGCGCGGGACCGGCGCTTCCGCGAAGGGCCCGCACGACGTGATCATCGGCGTCACGGCAGATCAGGAATCACGGACAGCCAGGCTGAGAGTTCCCTGTGCAGCGGATCCTGAGGGGGAATCAGGCTCTCGACGCCGCGCAGAGGGGTCAGCAGATTCTTGACGCGGCGGAGCCGCAGCATCTCCTGTGGAGGCAGGCTTCGCCAATGCGCGGCCTCGGCGCGAACCTCTTCGGATGTTTGCCCGATCTCTCTGAACACCCCCTCGCACAGATCGACCGGATCCAGCAGACCGCCATCCCGTGCTGCTCCGAAGGCGCGGATCGCGTTGACCCGCACGTTCGTCTCCTCGGCCAGCGCCGCCTTGCTGTCGACGTCAGACCTCTGGGCTTTTCGCCGGATCGCCGTAAGGGCGAGACCGACCCATCGCAGGCGTGTCCCGGCGGGCAGCCGATCGTCGCTGATGCGGGCGACGGCCAGTTCTCGCAGCGTCTCCCATGTCTGCACGTCCAGGTGACTGTTTTCCGGCTGGGCGGCAAAGCGTTCCAGCTCATCGATGGATCGGCCTGACAGACCTCCCGTCGTGCTGGTGTGCACAGTCGACGGGTCATTCCATGAAGATGATCCCTGCACGCTCGAACGCGTCCCTTCCTACCTGGAGACTTTCCAAAGAGGGTCTGTAGTGGCCGCTGTTCGCGCGCCGCCCGTCGCTCAGTCGCTGAGCCGTCCCGGTCTGTCCCGTTCCGGCTCCTCGTCCGGCAGGTCGATCAACCGGCACACCGTCTCGATGTCCACCTTCACCTGGGCGATCGACGCCCGCCCCGACAGCCAGGTGATGAGCGCCGAGTGCCAGGTGTGTTCGATGACGCGGACGGCGGAGAGCTGGGCGGGGGACGGGTCCTCCTGGCCCATCGCGTCGAGGATGATCGCCGTGGTCTGGCGGGAGACCTGGTCCACCTCGGGGCTGACGCCGCGGTCGGCGAAGGTGAGGGCGCGGACCATGGCGTCGGCGAGATGGGGCTCGCGCTGCAGGGCGCGGAAGGCGCGCATCAGGGTTTCCGCGACGCGCTCGGCGGGTGTGTCGCCCGTCGGGGGCTTCTTGCGGAGCGTGGCGTGCAGACGCTCCAGCTGGTCCTGCATCGTCGCGACCAGCAGATGGACCTTGGAGGGGAAGTAGCGGTAGAGGGTGCCCAGGGCCACCTGGGAGGACTCGGCGACCTCCCGCATCTGCACCGCGTCGAACCCGCCCCGGCTCGCCAGCCGCGCGCTCGCGCGCAGGATGCGGCGCCGGCGCTCCTCCTGCCGCTCGGTGAGGGGCGAGGCGGGGCCTGCGGCCGGGCGCCTGGTGGCGGCTTCCACCTTCTCCATGGGTCCCGTTCCGTGACAGTCCGTGAGGGTGTGGGATCACACAGCATGGCAGGGTTCGGGACCGGTGTGGGCCGTGGCGTGAATCACCTGATCCACTTCTCACAGCGGCGCTACCTGCCGGTAGATTCGGAGCCTCTTGAACGATCAAGTCTGAAACTTGTTCTAGGTCGGCGTCCCGGCATAATCTCGCGGGACAGTGCAGGAGAAGGGGGCCCAGAGTGACCGCTGAGGCCAGGGAGGCCAGGTCCCCGGAGGACCCGGCGTCCCCCGAGCTCGCGACTTCGCTCGGGCAGGGAGGTGCCCCCACCGGCTCGCGACCGCTCCGTATCGCACTCCTCACCTACAAGGGGAACCCGTTCTGCGGCGGCCAGGGCGTCTACGTCCGCCACCTGTCCCGTGAACTGGCCCGCCTCGGTCACCACGTCGAGGTCATCGGCGCCCAGCCGTACCCCGTCCTCGACGAGGGGTACGACAACCTGCGCCTCACCGAGCTGCCCAGCCTCGACCTCTACCGGCAGCCCGACCCCTTCCGCACCCCGAAGCGCGACGAGTACCGGGACTGGATCGACGCCCTCGAAGTCGCGACGATGTGGACCGGCGGCTTCCCCGAGCCGCTCACCTTCTCGCTGCGCGCCCGCCGCCATCTGCGCGCCCGCCGCGGCGACTTCGACATCGTGCACGACAACCAGACCCTCGGATACGGGCTGCTGGGGGATCTCGGCGCGCCGCTCGTCACCACGATCCACCACCCGATCACCGTCGACCGGCAGCTGGAGCTGGACGCCGCCGAGACCTGGCAGCGCCGCTGCTCCGTGCGCCGCTGGTACGCGTTCACCCGCATGCAGAAGCGCGTCGCGCGCCGGCTGCCGTCCGTGCTGACCGTCTCCGGCACCTCCCGCCAGGAGATCGTCGACCACCTCGGCGTACGCCAGGACCGTATCCACGTCGTCCACATCGGCGCCGACACCGACCTGTTCTCGCCCGACCCGTCGGTGCCCCGCGTGCCCGGACGGATCGTCACCACCTCCAGCGCGGACGTCCCCCTCAAGGGCCTCGTCTTCCTCGTCGAGGCGCTCGCCAAGGTCCGCACCGAGCAGCCCGACGCCCATCTCGTCGTCGTCGGCAAGCGGCCCGCCGAGGGACCCGTCGCCCAGGCCGTCGAACGGTACGGCCTCGAAGGCGCCGTCGACTTCGTCAAGGGCATCTCCGACGCCGAACTCGTCGACCTGGTGCGCTCGGCGCAGGTGGCGTGCGTGCCGTCGCTGTACGAGGGCTTCTCCCTGCCGGCCGCCGAGGCCATGGCCACCGGAACACCGCTCGTCGCCACCACCGGCGGCGCGATCCCCGAGGTCGCCGGGCGCGACGGCGAGACCTGCCTCGCCGTGCCCCCGGGCGACGCGGGCGCGCTGGCCGCCGCGCTGAAGCGGCTGCTGGGCGACGAGGAGCTGCGCCGGCGGCTCGGCGCGGCCGGACGCGACCGGGTCCTCGCCCACTTCACCTGGGCCCGCGCCGCCGAGGGCACAGTGGCCCGCTACCGCGAGGCCATCGCCGCCGCCACGGGCGCGTCGCCGGGCGGCTCGGGCACGACCGGTACCGCGGTCGCGTCCGCCGACTCCGGCGTCGCCGCGGACTCCGCCGCTCCCGGCAACACCAGCGTCACCAGCGTCTACCCCGAAAGCAGGGCCACGTGCTGACCGTCGACTTCTCCCGGTTCCCGCTCGCCCCGGGCGATCGCGTCCTGGATCTCGGCTGCGGCGCCGGCCGGCACGCCTTCGAGTGCTACCGGCGCGGCGCGCAGGTCGTGGCGCTGGACCGCAACGCCGAGGAGATCCGCGAGGTCGCCAAGTGGTTCGCGGCGATGAAGGAGGCGGGCGAGGCGCCCGAGGGCGCGACCGCCACCGCCATGGAGGGCGACGCCCTCGCGCTGCCGTTCCCCGACGAGTCCTTCGACGTCGTGATCATCTCCGAGGTGATGGAGCACATCCCCGACGACAAGGGCGTCCTCGCCGAGATGGTGCGCGTCCTCAAGCCGGGCGGGCGCATCGCGGTGACCGTCCCGCGCTACGGCCCCGAGAAGATCTGCTGGGCCCTGTCCGACGCCTACCACGAGGTCGAGGGCGGCCACATCCGCATCTACAAGGCGGACGAGCTGATCGGCAAGATCAGGGAGGCCGGGCTCAAGCCGTACGGCAGCCACCACGCCCACGCCCTGCACTCGCCCTACTGGTGGCTGAAGTGCGCGTTCGGCGTCGACAACGACAAGGCGCTGCCCGTGCGGGCGTACCACAAGCTGCTGGTCTGGGACATCATGAAGAAGCCGCTGGCCACCCGGGTCGCCGAGCAGGCGCTGAACCCGCTCATCGGCAAGAGCTTCGTGGTGTACGCGACCAAGCCGCACCTGCCCCGGATCCCGGACACCGGGACCGCCGGAACCGCCGCGACCGCCGCCGAGTCCGACACGCGGGCGGCCGCCAAGTGACCACCCCCCGCACGGAACACCTGGTCCTGCCCGGAGTGCTCACCGCCGAGCAGGCCGCCGCGACCGTCCGCGGCATCCTCGCGGTGCAGCGGGAGGACGGGGCGATCCCCTGGTTCCGCGGCCACCACCTCGACCCGTGGGACCACGTCGAGGCCGCCATGGCGCTGGACGCGGCGGGCGAGCACGAGGCCGCCGAGCGGGCGTACCTGTGGCTCGCGCGGCACCAGAACGCGGACGGCTCCTGGTACGCGGCGTACGCCGACGGCGACCCGGACGCCGTCACCGACCGCGGCCGCGAGACCAACTTCGTCGCGTACGTCGCCGTAGGCGTCTGGCACCACTACCTGTCCACCGGCGACGACACCTTCCTCGACCGCATGTGGCCGGTCGTGTACGCGGCCGTCGAGTTCGTGCTGCGGCTGCAGCAGCCCGGCGGGCAGATCGGCTGGAAGCGCGAGGACGACGGCACCGACGTCACCGACGCGCTGCTCACCGGCAGTTCCTCCATCCACCAGGCGCTGCGCTGCGCGCTCGCCGTCGCCGAGCAGCGCGAGGAGCCCCAGCCGGACTGGGAGCTGGCCGTCGGCATGCTGCGGCACGCGATACGCCGGCACCCCGAGCGGTTCCTCGACAAGGACCGCTACTCCATGGACTGGTACTACCCGGTGCTCGGCGGCGCGCTCACCGGCGCCGAGGCCAAGGCCCGCGTGGAGGAGGGCTGGGACCGGTTCGTCGTGCCCGGGCTCGGCGTGCGGTGCGTGGTGCCGAACCCGTGGGTCACCGGCGGGGAGTCCGCCGAACTCGCCCTCACCCTCTGGGCGACCGGCGAGTCCGACCGGGCGCTGGACATCCTCCAGTCCATCCAGCACCTGCGCGACCCGGAGACCGGCCTGTACTGGACCGGCTACGTCTTCGACGACGACGCCGTCTGGCCCCGCGAGCTGACCACCTGGACCGCCGGCTCGCTGCTGCTCGCCGTCGCCGCGCTCGGCGGCCACGAGGCGACCTGCGCCGTCTTCGGCGGCGAGCTGCTGCCGCGAGGGCTGGAGGACCCGGAGTGCTGCGCGGACTGAGCGCGCCGCGGCACCCGGGTCAGTGCCGGTAGATGCGGTTCGCTATGGCGTGGCCCACGAACAGGTACACGACGGCGGCCAGACCGTAGCCGCAGACCACCCGGGCCCAGGCCTCGTCGAAGGTGAACAGGTCGTGCGACCAGCCCGCCAGCCAGCGGGCCGCGTCATGGATGAACTGCACGAAGTCGTTGCCGCGGTTGGCTTCGAACAGATACATCAGGATCCACAGTCCCAGGATGAGGGCCATGATGTCGGCCACGATCGCGATGGCCCGGCCCGCCTGGGTGGAGCGATATCGAGGGGACATGTCCGTCGGGTTGCCGCTCCCCGCGGTTCGAAACCGTGTGCGGCCACCTGGCCTGATTTTGCGGGGAGTTGGTGCTTCCGCCGTCCGCCGTTCGCCGACGCCCTCGATAATCCTGCCCCCTTGAGCGGCAGGAGGGCCGTTGTCCGACGACAGAGCACCCACCACCGAGGAACCCCGCCTGACCACCCGGCGCACCGACCGCCGCCGCCCGCCCCGGCACGTCCTCGCCGTCCTGCCGTTCGCCGTGGCGGGCCTGATCTCCCTGCTGGTGTCGGGCAACACCCTGCGGCCCCTGGAGCGGATCACCGTCATCGAGGCCCGGATGGCCTCCAAGTCCGACTACTTCAAGGACCCGGAAGTCCAGCGGCTGCTGCTGCGGCACGGCGTACGCGTCGACATCCACCGCCTCGGCTCCCGCGGCATCGCCACCCAGTCCCTGGCGGGCATGGACGTCGTCTTCCCGTCCGGCCAGCCCGCCGCCAAACTCGTCCTGGACCGGCAGGACCGCTCCGTGCGCTCGGTGCGCCCCTTCGTCAGCCCGCTCGTCCTCGGCACCTTCCGCGACTACGCCGAAACCCTCGTCGAGGCCGGTGTCGCCACCCCCCAGCGGCCCCCCGACGGCAGCGCGGCCACCACCCTCTACTACCACCTCGACATGGCCCGCTTCACCCGCCTCCTCGACGGCGTCGACGACCGCGACGACCCGCGGGACGGCACCGGCCGCACCGCCGACACCTGGAACGGCATCGGCTACGGCGACATCAGCCGCGACGGCAGCAGCAACAGCGGCCGCGTCCTGGTGCGCACCTCCAACGTCTGCGAGTCCAACGCCGCCGGCACCTACCTCAGCCTCCTCGCCTTCGTCGCCAACGACAACCGCACCCCCGGCACCCGCAACGGCGACGACAGCCGGATCGCCGCCGACGCCGTGCAACGCCTCGCCGCCGAGATCAAGCCCTTGATCGACCTCCAGGGCATGTGGGCCGACGAACAGGCCGAGAGCTACTTCTCCGACCTCGGCGAGTCCATCGCGCCGATCTCCCTCCTCTACGAGCACCAGTACCTGGCCCACCAGATCGCCCACCACGACCGCAACGGCGAGCAGGACACCAGCCGCGTCCTGCTCTACCCCACGCCCTACGCCCTCACCGAACCCCAGCTGATCTCGCTCACCGACCGGGGCGACCGGCTCGTCGAGATCATCGCCGAGGACGAGGACCTGCGCCGCCGCGCCCTGGAACTGGGCTTCCGCGTGCGCTTCTCCGGCGCCGACGGCACCAGCGAACAGCTCAACGCCTACCTCGCCGAGCACGGCATCCAGGTGCCGCAGGAGAACACCGACCGCACCAAGGTCTACGAACCCGACCTGGAGGTCCTGGAGGACATCATCGACCACGTCGGCGACTGCCCACCGCCCGTCCGGGACACGCCATGAGGACCGCCGCGGCCACCAGGGCCGCCGCATCCGCCGCGTCCGCCAAACCCACTACGGCCGCCAGGTCAGCCGTACGCGCCGTCCTCGGCCTCGTCCTGCTCGCCGCCGCCCTCTCCGGCTGCACCCGTGACGACGACCTCGTCACCCTCCGCGTCCTCGCGAGCCCCGAACTCGCCGACGTCGCCCCCCTGCTGGACGACCTGGAGGACGACACCGGCGTGCGGCTGGAGCTGGACTACCGGGCCAACGCCGACCTCGCCGGCCAGTACCCGGCCCGCGACGACGCCCCCGCCCACGACCTCGCCTGGCTCGCCTCCGACCGCTCCTTCCTGCTGCGCGTGCGCGACTCCGACGGCCGCCTCACCCGCCCCGAGTCCACCCCGGTCATGCGCTCCCCGGTCGTCGCCGGCCTCGCCCCCGCCACCGCCCGCGAACTGCGCGCCCACGCCCCCGGCGGCCGGATCTCCTGGGCGGACATCGCCGACGCCGCCGCCGACGGCACCGTCCGCTTCGGCATGGCCGACCCGCGCCGCAGCGACACCGGCCGCGCCGCCCTCGTCGGCGTCGCCACCGCCGCCGCCGGCACCGGCAGCGCCCTGCGCGAACAGGACGTCTCCTGCGACCGGCTGCGCGGCTTCCGCTCCGGCCAGACCCTCACCGCCGCCAGCTCCCGCGACCTGGTCGACCGCTACCCCGGCCGCCAGGACGACACCAACACGCTCATCGCCCACGAGTCCGAACTCCTCGCGCTCAACGCCTCCGGCCGGCTGCGCACCCCCCTGGAGATCGTCCACCCCGACGACGGCATGGTCCTCTCCGACTTCCCCCTGCTGCTGCTCGACCCCGCCCAGCGGCAGGCCTACCGCGAGACCGTCGACTGGCTGCTCGCCGCGGACACCCAGCGCGCCCTCATGGAACGCACCCACCGCCGCCCGGTCAACCAGGAGGTCACCCCGACCGGACCGCTGCGCACCCCCGTCGGCAACGCGCTCTCCTTCCCCGACCGCCTGTCCATCGTCGAGCAGCTGGTCACCGACTACGGCGCCCCGGACGTCCGCACCGCCGACCACGTCGTCTTCGTCCTCGACTTCTCCACCTCCATGCGCGGCGCCCGCATGGCCGGGCTGCGCGCCGCCTTCCAGGGCCTGAGCGGCGCCGACGAGTCCTCGACCGGCAAGTTCGCCCGCTTCTTCCGCGGCGAACGCCTCACCGTGGTCCGCTTCGGCGGCCGGGTGCTGGAGGAGCGCACGGTGACCGTCCGCGGCGACGCCGACCTGCGCGACCTGAACTCCGTGGTCGCACACGGGGGTTACGACGACGCCACCGCCCTGTGGTCCGCCCTCGACCGCGGCTACCGCGTCGCCGCCGACGCCGTACGCGACGATCCCGGCCGCCCCGTCGCCATCGTGCTGATGACCGACGGCGAGAACAACGCGGGCATCGGCTACGACGAGTTCCTGCGCCGCCACCGCGCGCTGGCGCCCGAATCCGAGGCCGTGCCCACCTTCCCCGTCCACCTGGGAGAAGCCGACGCGGACGCCCTGCGGCGGGCCGCCGACGCCACCGGCGGCCGCATGGTCGACGCCGGGCGCACCTCCCTTTCCGAGGCGTTCAAGGAGATCCGTGGGTGTCATCGACAGTGAGTGGTGGGCCCTGTGGTGGCCCTGGCTGATCGTGTGGGCGGCGACGGCGGCCTGCTGGGCCGTCCTGCTGCGGTACGCCCTGATCCGCGTCGGCTGGCTGCGCCGGCGCCGCCGGCAGAGCGGCCGCACGGTCCACGGCATGTGCTTCTTCCTGCACGAGAAACGCGTCATGGACCTCTACCAGCAGGGCGGCTTCTCCGCGGCCCTGGAACAGGAGGTCGCCGACCGCATCAACGTCACCAGCGGCATCGGCCTGCGCGCCCGCTTCGGCCTCGGCGGCGGCAAGGCCAACCGCGACGTCACCAAGGAACGCGTCACCGCCTACATCCGGCAGAGCACCCCCATCACGGTGATACGGCTGCTCATGGACACCATGCGCAAGGAGGACGTGGTCGTCCACGCCGACCTCACCACCGGCCAGATCGTCCCCAACCGGGCCCTCGCCGACACCCTCCGCGAGCGCGGCGAGCGCGTCCCGCTGACCTCCGTGGCGGTGGTGTCGGCGTTCGTCTCCGTCACCGGCCGGTTCACGGCGAGCCGCTCCGCCGACACCGGCGACATCGTGCTGCGCGCCCCCTACGGCGACGGCCCGCACCCGGCCCACGTCCGGGTCACCTGCGAGGCGGCCGGCGTCCGCGAGGGCTTCCAGAACGCGGAGTACTTCACCGGCGAGTTCCAGGCCCGCTGCCTCGGCAAGGTGCAGACCTGGAACGGCGAGACGGGCGAGCTGTCCCTGAACCCGGTGGCCATCTTCCTCTGACCGGTCAGGAGTTCAGCTCGGCCAGCGCGCGCAGGGTCTCCGGGTCCGGTGCCGACACCAGCAGGTCGGTCACCAGGCCCTCCCGCCAGGCCGCCAGCCGCCGGGCGATCCGCCGCCGCGGCCCGACGAGCGAGATCTCGTCCGCGAACGCGTCGGGCACCGCCGCCACGGCCGCCTCCCGCCGCCCGGACAGGAACAGCTCCTGCACCCGGCGGGCCTCCTCCTCGTACCCCATGCGCCCCATCAGCCGGGCGTGGAAGTTGCGCTTCGCGTGCCCCATGCCGCCGATGTACAGGGCGAGCATGCTCTTGACGGGCCGCAGCCCCTCGGCGACGTCGGCACAGACCCGGGCCTGGGCCATGGGCGCGACGATGAACCCGTCCGGGGCGCCGGCGAGCGTGTCCGCGTACAGCCCGGTCCGCTCCGGTGACCAGTACAGCGGCAGCCAGCCGTCGGCGATCCGCACGGTCTGCGCGATGTTGCGCGGCCCCTCCGCGCCGAGCAGCACGGGCAGACCGGCGCGCAGCGGATGCGTGATCGGCTTGAGCGGCTTGCCCGTCCCCGTCCCGTCGGCCCCCTGGTACGGCAGGGCGTGGAACCGCCCGTCGAGCCGCACCGGCGCCTCGCGGCGCAGCACCTGCCGTACGACGTCGACGTACTCCCGGGTCGCGGTCAGCGGCGAGGACGGGAACGGCCGCCCGTACCACCCCTCCACCACCTGCGGCCCCGACAGCCCCAGGCCCAGCAGCAGCCGCCCGCCGGAGAGATGGTCCAGGGTGAGGGCGTGCATGGCGGTCGCGGTGGGGGAGCGGGCCGCCATCTGCGCGACGGCCGTACCGAGCCGGATGGTGGAGGTGTGCGCGGCGATCCAGGTGAGCGGCGTGAACGCGTCCGACCCCCAGGACTCGGAGGTCCACACCGAGTGATAGCCGAGCCGCTCGGCCTCCCGCGCCAGCGCCACCTGCCCGGGGTCGGGGCCGCGGCCCCAGTAACCGAGGGCGAGACCGAGTCGCACAGCACCTCCTGATGGACCGTCAGCCGCAGCCGCCGGGCGCGACTGTACGGCAACGGCCCCCCGCCCGGAAAGGGCGAGGGGCCGTGGGAGTGCGTGCCGTGGCGGGGTCAGCCGCGCTGGATGCCGCTGGTGTCCTGCAGGACGCCCCGGCGGCCGTCCTGCGTCTGCGCGACCAGCGCCGCGCCGCGCTGCTCGACGGCCAGGTACCAGGTGCCCGGCGCCAGTTCGGCGATCGGGGTCGGCGAGCCGTCCTCCGCGAACAGCGGCCGCGGCACCGGCACCGCGAACCAGAACGGCGAGAAGTCGCCCGCCGGCTGCTGCGGGGCCTGCGCCTGCTGCGGCTGGGCGCCGTACGGCTGCTGCGGCTGCCCGCCGAACGACGGCTGCTGACCGCCCTGGGCGCCCGGGTAGCCGTAACCGCCCTGCGGCGGCTGGGCGCCGTAGGGCTGCGGGGCGGCGGGGCGCGGGGCGCCGACGAGGGGGGCCTTGAGGGCGGGGACGAGCGGGGTGGCGACGGCGACGGCGGCCAGGATCAGCGTGGCGATGAGCGCGAGGATCAGGCCGGTGCCGGCGTCGGGGCCGTCGGTCGTGTCACCGACGTTGTTCGCGCCGCCCGCCGGGTCGAAGATGTTGCCGAGCGCGCTCCATGCGGCGAACACCGTGAAGGCGACACCGAACTGGCCCAGCTCAAGGCCCGCGACCTTGCGCGGCTGCGGCAGCCCCCGGGAGACGACGACGAGTGCGGCACCGATCAGGCCGGCGAGTACCACACCGAGGAGGGCCGGCCCGCTCGACCAGAAGTTCGGCGTGTCGTACTCGTCGGGGATCCCGTCGAGCGAGTAGAGGTCGAGGAACGACGCGATGAACAGCAATACCGCTGCTCCGATCACCACGCCGTCGCCTCTAGTGAGGGAGCGGATATTCACTTCAGGTCCTTCGTCAGTCGTCTCGTCGTCGGCAGAGGCGCCGCTGTCACCGTGTCGCCGTGGGGCCGGTGGGAAGCGCGGGGGTGGCCCCTCATCGTACGGACGACCCTATCGTCCGCCCGTCGGGGCTGTCCGCCCGGATCAGCGCGCTGATCACTACCCGCGCAGGAAACTCACGATTCCGTCAGAGATCCCCCGCGCCGCCTTCTGCCGCCACGCGCCGCTGGTCAGCAACGCCGCGTCCTTGCTATCGCGCATGTTCCCGCACTCGATGAACACCTTCGGAACCGTTGACAGATTGAGACCGCCCAGGTCCTCACGCGTGACAAGTCCGGTGCCGTCACCGACGTAGTTGGAGGGCGCGCTGCCGGTCGCGCGCACGAAGTTCCCCGCGATGCGCTCACCCAGCTCGCGCGAAGGGCCCACGATGGCCCGGGTGTCGGCGGCACCCGCCCGCACCTCGCCCGGCAGGATCACATGGAACCCGCGGTTCCCGGCCCCCGACCCGTCGGCGTGCACGGACACCACGGCGTCCGCGTCCGCCTCGTTCCCGATCCGCGCCCGCTCGTCGATGCACGGCCCGAACGGCCGGTCGGCGTCCTGCGTCAGCTTCACCGTCGCCCCCTGCCCCTCCAGCAGGTCGCGCAGCCGGTGCGCGACGTCGAGGGTGAACTCCGCCTCGGTGTACCCGTCGTCGGTGGAGGTGCCGGTGGTGTCGCACTCCTTGCGGCCCGTCCCGATGTCGACCTTCTTGTTGATGTCGGCGGTGTGCCGGAAGTTCTCCGGGTTGTGGCCGGGGTCGATGACGACGACCTTCCCCTTGAGCGGCCCGGAGGGCGCGGCGCCGGTCGGAGCGGGGCCGGGCCTGTCGTCGCCGGAGGGGGAGGACGAGGCCGTCCCGGACGGCGTTGACGCGGACGACGCGGTCCCGGCCGGGGCAGCCGTCCCCGAGGCCCGCGAACCCCCTCCGCCCGGTCCCCCGGCCCCCTGCACCGCCAGCCACCCGGCCAGCGCCCCGACCACCAACGCGCCCCCCACCACGGCGATCAGCCTGCGGCGCGGGCGACGGGCGGGGGGAGGCTCGAATTCCGGACCTGCGTACGACACGGGGGTCACCCTAGCGGTCGGGCCCGGGGATCACCGGGTGGGCGGGGAGGTCCGGCTCGTGTCGGACGCGGCTTCCGCGGCCGTGCCCGGAGCGGAACCGGGGCCCGGGTCGGCACCGGTCTCGCGGGTCCGCGGCAGCCACACCGCCATCACCCCGGCCCCCGCCACCAGGACGCCCGCCGACACCCGGAACGCCAGCGCGTACCCCTCCGTCAGCGCGGCGGCCCCCGTGCTCGCACCCGTGCGCGCCGCCGCGATGGTGGACATCACGGCGAGGCCGAGGGAGCCGCCCATCACGCGGGAGGTGTTGACCATGCCGGAGACGAGTCCGGCGTCGCCGGGCTCCGCGCCGGAGGTGGCGAGGGCGGCGAGCGGGGTGGCGGCGAGACCGGCGCCGAGCATCATGAGGACGCCGGGCAGCATGATGCCGGTCAGATAGGTGCCGTCGGCGCTCATCGCCGACTGCCAGGCGAACCCGGCAGCGGCGGTCAGCGTGCCGAGGACGGCGACCGGGCGCGCGCCGAGACGGCGCATGCCGCGCGGGGCCACCTTGGAGCCGACGACCACCGCGAGCGAGCTGGGCACGAGGGCGAGACCGGCTTCCAGGGGCGTGTAGCCGAGCACGTTCTGCGCGTACAGCGTCATGAAGAACCACATGCAGAACATCGCCGAGCCGCTGAGGAACATCGCCGCGTTCGCCGAGGACACCGGCCGCAGCGCGAGCAGCCGCAGCGGCATCAGCGGCGCCGCCGTACGCGCCTCGACCAGCAGGAACAGACCGATGAGCAGCAGCCCGGCGCACAGCGGCAGCAGGGTGGCCGTCGCCGTCCAGCCCGTCACCTCGGTCTGCGAGATGCCGTACGCCAGCGCCCCCAGCCCGGCGGTGACCAGCACCGCGCCCGGCAGGTCCAGCCGCCGGCGCTCCCCGGCGCGGCTCTCGGGCAGCCACCGCAGGGCGGCGGCGAGGACGACGGCGCCGACCGGGACGTTGATCAGCAGCACCCAGCGCCACGACAGCCCGTCGACCAGCAGCCCGCCGACGAGCCCGCCCGCCGCGCCGCCGCCCGCGCCGACGGCCGTCCAGGTGGCGATGGCGCGGGCGCGTGCGGCGCCCTCCGGGACGGCGGCGGTGAGGATGGTGAGCGTGGAGGGGGCGAGGACGGCGGCGCCGAGGCCCTGCGCGGCCCGCGCGGCCAGCAGCTGCCAGCCCTCCTGCGCGAGTCCGCCGCCCAGCGAGGCCAGGGTGAACACCGCGAGCCCGACGAGGAACATCCGCTTGCGGCCGTACAGGTCACCGGCCCGCCCGCCGAGCAGCATGAACCCGGCGAAGGCGATCGCGTACGCGTTGACCACCCATTGCAGTCCCGGACCGCTCAGCCCCAGGTCGGTGCGCATCGAAGGCAGCGCCACGTTGACGACGGACACGTCGAGCACGACCAGGAACTGTCCGGCGCAGGCGAGCGCCACCACGAGCCAGGTGGCGGGCGGGGTGCGGCGTGAGGTGCGGGCGGGTTCGGTGGGGTGAGTGGGGTCGTCGGGGCCGGTGGTGTCTGTCGCTCGGAGCATGAGTGCCATGCTCTCAACCGGCCGGCGATCCCGGCATCGGCATTTCCTCGGCATTTCGTCGCATGCGCGACTCGGCCGTACGGCCCGGTGGCGGGTCGTACGACCGAGTAAGCGCCGGTGAGTGGGGCTGCCGCGCAGGTCAGGAGGCCGTGCAGGCGCCGATGACGGGAGGCGTGGAGGTGCCGTTCTTCATGACGGTGAAGCCGAAGCTGGTCGAGGCGCCGGCGGCCAGGCTGCCGTTGCCGTTCGGCCGCATCGTCATGACGGTGCCGCTGCTGTCCCAGGTGGGCGAGCCGTTCCAGGTCGCGGAGATCCGCTGCGGCGACGTGACGGTGACGGTCGTGGTCCAGCCGCTGATCGGCGCGCTGCCCGCGGTGATGGTCACCCGGCCGTTGAAGCGGTCGCTCCACTCCTCCTGCTTGCTGTAGGTGGCGGTGCAGGTCGCGCCGCCCGGCGTGCCGGGGTCGCCACCGGAGGTGCCGCCGAGCGCGTTCAGCACGGCGGTGTACGCGGGCTTCTTGTTGTAGTTGGAGTCGAACAGCAGCGGGGTGCCGCTCGCCCGCCACGAGTACTTGTCGGTGATGCCCCAGACCGTGATGCCGGTGCAGCGGGTGACGGCGAGGCAGGCCTTGACGACGTTGGAGTAGCTGGTGGCCTGGGCGGTGCCGGAGCCCTCGATGTCGAGTTCGGTGATCTGGACGTCGACGCCGAGGTCGGCGAAGCGCTGGAGGTTGGCCTGGTAGTCGGACGGGACCGGGGAGGCGCTGTTGAAGTGGGACTGGAAGCCCACGCAGTCGATGGGCACGCCGCGCGCCTTGAAGTCCCGGACCATGTTGTAGACGGCATTGCTCTTCGCGTTGATGCCGTCGGTGTTGTAGTCGTTGTAACAGAGCTTGGCGGCGGGATCGGCGGCGCGGGCGGTGCGGAACGCCTCCTCGATGAAGCCGTTGCCGAGCTTGTCCTGGAAGGGCGAGCTGCGGCGGGCGCCGCTGTTGCCGTCCTGGAAGGCCTCGTTCACCACGTCCCAGGAGTGGATCTTGCCCTTCCAGTGGCCCATGACCTGGTTGATGTGGTGGTTCATCGCGGTCCTGAGGTCGCCGGCGCTCAGGTTGCCGACCCAGCTCGGCAGCTGGGAGTGCCAGACCAGGGTGTGGCCGCGGACCTTCATGCCCCGGCTCTGGGCGTGGCTGACGATCCGGTCGGCGTTGGTGAAGGTGAACGAGCCGCGGCTCGGCTCGACCGCGTCCCACTTCATCTCGTTCTCCGGCGTCACCGAGTCGAACTCGGTGTTGAGCGTGGAGACGTACGGCGCTTCTCCCAGGTGGTTCGCGGCGACGGCGGTGCCGAAGTAGCGGCCCTTCTCGGCGGCGGCCCCCGCCAGGGTGCTCGCGGCCTCGGCGGTGCCGGCCGAGACGGTGACGCCGGCCGCGGCGAGCAGGCCCGCGAGACCGAGGCCGAGTGCCCTTCGGGCACGGGAGGACGTGCTGGAGTGCATGACTGGCTCCCGAAAGTTTCGTGCGGGTTTCCGATTCGTTCCGATTGGTTGCGCAGACCGTACGGGCATCCGAAGATGTCGTCAACGGGGTGGGAGGGCACGGAAGTTGAATGACCGAAGAGTGCGCATGAGGTCACTCGGGTCCACTCGGACCCTCTCGGGTCCGCCGGGATCGAGTCGCGGGCGCGAAACTTTCGATGTCGGATCCGACGCGATTCGCAAAGACGTCGTTAGATCGTCGAAGCAACGGAATAGTTGCCCCGGCGCACCGAGTTCCCGCTACACATGACACACACGACGACTGACCAGCCCGCCTCCCCGAGGGCCGGCGGGGCCGTGGTCCCGGTCCTCGCCTTCGCGGGCATCGTGGTCGCGGTGATGCAGACCCTGCTCGTCCCGGTGATCAAGGACCTGCCGCAGCTGCTCGACACCGATCCCGCCGACGCCACCTGGGTCCTGACCTCCACGCTGCTCTCCGGCGCCGTGGCGACACCCATCATGGGCCGGCTCGGCGACCTCTACGGCAAGCGGCGGATGCTCCTCACCAGTCTCGCCGTGATGGTCGTCGGCGCGCTGCTCAGCGCGCTCACCAGCGCCCTGCTGCCGATGATCGTCGGCCGCACCCTCCAGGGCTTCGCCATGGGCGCCATCCCGCTCGGCATCGGCCTGATGCGCGACATGCTGCCGCGCGAACGGCTCGGCTCCGCGATGGCGCTGATGAGCTCCTCGATCGGCGTCGGCGGCGGCCTCGCCCTGCCCGCCGCCGCCCTGGTCGCCCAGCACACCGACTGGCACGCCCTCTTCTACGGTGCCGCGGGCCTCGGCGTCCTCGCCATCGCCCTCACCCTGCTCGTCGTACCCGAGTCCCCGGCGCGCGCCCCCGGCTCCTTCGACCTTCCGGGCGCCCTCGGCCTGTCCGCCGGCCTGGTGCTGCTGCTCCTGCCGGTCACCAAGGGCAGCGACTGGGGCTGGTCGTCGGCCACCACCCTGGGCCTGTTCGCCGCGTCGGCCGTCGTGCTCGCCCTGTGGGGCCTGATGGAGCTGCGGATCACCGCGCCGCTCGTCGACCTGCGCACCACCGCGCGCCGCGAGGTCCTGCTCACCAACCTCGCGTCGATCATGGTCGGCGTCTCCTTCTACGTCGTCTCCCTCGTCCTGCCCCAGCTCCTCCAGCTGCCCGCCGAGACCGGCTACGGCCTCGGCCAGTCGATGGTCGTCGCGGGCCTGTGCGTGGCCCCGCTCGGCCTGACGATGATGTTCACCGCGCCGGTCTACGCCCGCCTGTCCGCCCGCTACGGCCCCAAGGTGACCCTGATCACCGGCCTGCTCGTGATCGCCGTCGGCTACGGCGGCGGCCTCGGCCTGATGGACGCCGCCTGGCAGACCGTCGTCACGTCGGTCGTCCTCGGCGCGGGCATCGGCCTGGCCTACTCCTCCCTGCCCGCGCTGATCGTCGGCGCGGTCCCCGCCTCCGAGACGGGCGCGGCGAACGGGCTCAACACCCTCATGCGCTCCATCGGCACGTCCGTGTCGAGCGCCGTCATCGGCATGGTGCTGGCGAACACGGCGAACCAGGCCGGCGGCGTCCAGATCCCGACCATGCACGGCTTCCGCGTCTCCTTCCTCATCGCCACCGCCGCGGTCGCCGTCGGCCTGCTGCTCGCCCTGTTCCTGCCCGGCCGCGGCCCCTCGGGCAAGCCGCAGCTGCGGGCGAGCAGCGAGGAGGACGCGAACCTGGAGCGCGCGGGGGAGGCACTGTCCGGGGCCGGGGCGCTGGCTGCGACCGGGGTGCTGTCCGCCGTCGAGTCACCGTCCACGGCGGGGGCGCTGGCTGCGGCCGGGTCCCTGTCCGCCACCGGATCCCTGTCCGCCACCGGGTCCCTGTCCGCGGCCGAGTCACCGTCTGCGGCCGGGTCCCTGTCCGCCACCGGATCCCTGTCCGCGGTCGAGTCACCGTTCGCGACCGGGGCACCGTCCGCAGTCGAGTCACCGTCCGCGACCGGGGCGCCGTCCGCGGCCGGGTCCCTGTCCACGACCGCGTCCCTGTCCACGACCGTGTCACTCTCCACCGCCGCGTCCCTGCCCGCGCCCGAGGGTGTGCCCACGGCCGAGGCGGTGCCCGCCGCCGAGGCGGTGCCCGGGGCCGGACCGCTCCGCGGCTTCCGCGGCCGGGTCCTGGCCGCCGACGGCACCCCGGTCGCCGGCGCCCGGATCACCCTCATCGACCGCCGGGGCCGCCGCGCGGGCGCCACCCTGTCCGCCGAGGACGGCGGCTACGCGCTGACCGTCCCCGCCTCGGGCCCGTACGTCCTCGCCGCCCAGGCCGCGGGCCACGCCCCGCACGCCTCCGCGGCGACCCACGCGGGCGACGACCACCCGGTCGAACTGAACCTGTCACTGCCGGGCGGGACGGTCACGGCGTAGCACCGGCCCGCTCCTCCTCCCTCCCGTACCCTCTGTCGGACCCCGGCGGGGGGTACGGCAGCATGGGCCGCGGAGACATACGTACGACCGGAAGGCCCGCCCATGACCGCGGTACCCGAGCCCGAGATCCTGGCCGCGTTCGAGGCGGCGAAGGGGTTCATGCCCGTCGACGAGGGGCTGGCCCTCTACGCGGCGGCGACGGAGGCCGGCCGGCTGGGCCTGCCGCTGCTGGAGGTCGGCACGTACTGCGGCCGCTCCACGATCCTCCTCGCCGACGCGGCCCGCGCCGCCGGCGTCACGGCGATCACGGTCGACCACCACCGGGGCAGCGAGGAACAGCAGCCCGGCTGGGAGTACCACGACCCGGAGACCGTCGACCCCGAGCTGGGCCTGATGGACACCCTGCCCACCTTCCGCCGCACCCTGCACAGGGCGGGCCTGGAGGAGCACGTGGTGGCCCTCGTCGGCCGCTCCCCGCAGATCGCCGCGCTGTGGAACACCCCCGTCGCCCTGGTCTTCATCGACGGCGGCCACACCGACGAGCACGCCACCGCCGACTACGAGGGCTGGGCACCGCACGTCGCCGAGGGCGGCCTCCTCGTCATCCACGACGTCTTCCCCGATCCACAGGACGAGTTCACGGGCCAGGCGCCGTACCGCGTCTACCTGCGGGCGCTGGACTCGGGGGAGTTCGAGGAGGTGTCGGTGGCGGGGTCGATGCGGGTGCTGCGGCGCAGGGCGGCGGCATCCGCCTGAGAGCCGGGGCCGGCAGCCCTTCAGTGGCCGTGGGCAGCCTGCAGCGGCAGGCGCCTTCCCTCGCACGAGGGCACGCGTGGAGACAATCCGTGCGACGAGGCAACGGTTCCGGTGGGCCGTGGACTCCTTTGTGTGTCTAGGAGGTGCCCATGGGGGATCGGAAGCAGGCACGGGACGAGGAGTTCCAGGCCTTCGTCATCGGCCGCTGGCCGCGGCTGATGCGCACGGCATTTCTCCTCACGGGGGAGCAGCACGCCGCGGAGGACCTGGTCCAGTCGACGTTCGAGCAGGTCTACGTGGCCTGGCGCAAGGTCGGCTCGGCCGACGAGCCGGAGGCGTATGTACGGCGCGTGATGATCAACGCGCACGCGCGCAAACACCGCAGACGACTGCGGGAGTTCCTGGCGCCGAAGGACGACTCCGGCCTCGCGCACGAGCAGCCCGACACCGGTGACCGCATCTCCCAGGCGGACGACCGCAACGCGCTGCTGAAGGCGCTCGCCCAACTGCCCCCGCGGCAGCGGCAGGCGGTGGTCCTGCGGTACTGGGAGGACCTGACGGAGACACAGGCGGCGGAGGCGATGGGCTGTTCGGTGGGCGCGGTCAAGAGCAACGCGGCGAAAGGGATCGCCAAACTCCGCGCCATACCGGAGCTGGCCGAGATGGTGACGTACGGAGGGCGGAAGTGATGGGCGCGAACCGGGAGACCGAGCACGACATGGCGCACACGTCGCACGCGGACATCGCCTTCCTGCTGGCCGAGGCCGCGGACGAGGTCGAGATCGGTATAGCCCCCTACCAGTCGGTGATCCGGGGCGGACGCCGCCGCAGAGCCCGCCGCTGGGCGGTGGCGGCGGTCACGGCGCTGGTGATCAGCGGCTCGTCGGCGACGCTGGCGGTCGCGGGACTGCCCGGCGGGGACGGCGACCGGGTGGCGCCGCCGGCCGGGCGGTCGCACTCCGCGACACCGGACCCGTACGGGGCGCGGCGGACCACGCTGGCCACCGGCAGCGATCAGGGCACACAGTGGTCGGTCGTCCTCGACGTGTGGCCCGCGCCGCGCGACGCGGCGCAGGCGCAGGCACAGCTGGACGCGATGGCCGAGTACGGGGCGATCCCCGACCAGACCCGCCACGCCTACCAACTGGTCGGCAGCAGCCTGTACGTCGTGCACCGCGTCGTCGGCGACGACGAGTCGCCGGTCATGTGGGCGGCCTTCCCGGAGGGCGGCGCCCCGCCCCAGGACCTGGAGACGGCCGCGGTCCCCCTGGAGCCCGGTGACGACGGCCCGCACCGCCTGGTGGTCGGCCAGGTCACGAGATCCGTCGGGCAGGTCACCTGCACCTGGACGGACGGCACCCGCACGGTCGTCGACCGGCCCCGCGAGGACGAGGACGTCCCGACCGGCCCGAGGTTCATCCGCCACGACACGGGCTCACCGGTCGACTGGTTCGTGTGCCTCGCGCCGAAGGGCGCGGAGTACGCCTCGGCGGAGGTGACCCGGCACGCCGACTAGACCGCTCGGGGCGCCGTCACGTGCCGGCCGGGCGCTGCGGGGCCCGGCGCATCGCCCACAGCGGCGGGCCGCCGCCCGGCAGCCGCAGCTCGGCCCGCACCGCGAAACCGAAGTGCTCGTAGAAGGGGAGGTTGGACGGCTTGGAGGACTCCAGCCGGACGGGCAGTCCGGCCGTGTCCGCCCGCGCCAGGCCCGCGCGCAGCAGGGCCGCCCCGTGCCCCTGCCCCGGGCGGCCGGGTCGGCGCCGATCACCGCGAGGTACCAGTGCGGCTCCCGCGGGCCGTGCTCGGCGGCGGCCTGGACGGCGTCCCGGAACAGCGGGGCGCGGTCACCGAGGATCTCCTGGAGCTGCCGGACGGTCTCCTCGTCGGGGACGGCCTTCTCCTGTCCCTCCGGCGGGACCCAGAGGGCGGCCGCGGCGTCCGTGTGCTCGCAGACGCCGTGCCGGCCGTACTGCCGGGTGAGAAGGGTGGTGAAGTACCGGGTCAGGCCCGAGCCGCGGGTGGCGTCGTCGGGGAAGAACCAGCGCATCATCGGGTCGTCGTCGAAGGCGGCCGCCAGGGTGCGGCCGACGAAGGGCGCGTCGTGGGCGGTCGTCGGCCGCGGTGCGTGCTTTATCGGCATACGGGCCATTGTGTGCCACGTGATCTCGGAGGTTCCGAGGGACGGGTCCCCAAAGCCCGTAGCCACAGGGGCACCTGACGTACCGTTGGGCGCCATGCCGATCGACGCAGCGAAGGCGCTCGCCGCCGCACCCCGGACCGGCGAGATCACCTGGAGCCCGAAGGATGTCCTCCTCTACCACCTCGGCATCGGCGCGGGCCGCCCCGCCACCGACCCGGCCGAGCTGCGGTACACCCTGGAGTCCCGGCTGCACGTCCTGCCGAGCTTCGCCACCGTCGCGGGCGCCGGCTCACCGGGGGTGATCAGCGCCCTGTCCATGCCCGGTGTGGACGTCGACCTCGCGCGCGTCCTGCACGCCGGGCAGTCGCTGACCCCGCACCGGCCCCTCCCGGCCGCGGGCACCGCGACCGCCACCGACCGGATCACCGCCGTGTACGACAAGGGCGAGGCGGCCCTCCTCGTCCTGCGCACCGACGTCGCGGACACGGAGGGCCCATTGTGGACCGGCGAGGCGCGGATCCACGTGCGGGGCGAGGGCGGCTGGGGCGGCGACCGGGGCCCGGCCACCCGGCGCGAGCCGCCCGCCGGTCCGCCCGGTCTGACCGTCGAACGGCCCGTCCGCGAGGACCAGGCACTGCTCTACCGCCTCTGCGGCGACTGGAACCCGCTGCACGCCGACCCCGAGTTCGCCCGGCGGGCCGGCTTCCGGCAGCCCGTCCTGCACGGGCTGTGCACCTACGGCATCACGCTCAAGGCGGTCGTGGACACGCTGCTCGGCGGGGACGTCACGCGGGTGCGGGGCTACACGGCCCGCTTCGCCGGGGTGGTCTACCCGGGCGAGACGCTGAGGCTGCGGATGTGGCGGGGCGAACGGGAGATCCGGGTGAGCGCCGGCGCCGTCGAGCGGGACGACGCACCCGTCCTCGCCGACACCGTCGTCCGGTTGGCGTGAGCCGACGGGAGTGTGCGGGGTGTATGGCCTGCATGGCGTGCGTGGTGTGCGTGGTGGGTGCGGGGTGCCTCCGTTCCTCCGCTCGCGCGCACGACGAGGCCCCGCCCACCTCGTGGTGAACGGGGCCAGGCCCGCGCCGACTGACGTACCGTCAGGCAGCCGCCTCCGTCTGCTGCTCCACCGGCTTGCGGTGCCGGCCGCGGGGGGCCGTCTCGGTGTCGTGCGCCGAGACCGGACCGCGGTGCTTGCCGTGGCCGGGTGCGGTGGCGGCGTCGGCGGGCAGCGGCTGGGACGTGCTGGCGTCGCTCATCGGAAGTATTCACCCCGTCAACATGATCCTTTTACAGCCGGGGGAGTCTAACCGGCACGCCTCGGGCCGAATCCAGACGGTCACGCCGGCCGCGACTATTCCGTTACAAGTCGTCCCAACGCGGCGCCGGCCAGGGGTGCTTGCTGCAGCGGCACCGGCCGTGGCGCGGCGGGGGCCGGAGGGTCCGGTTCCGACGGCTTCCCCGAGGACGAAGCCGTGCCGTCCCGGACCGGACCCTCCGGGCTCACGTCCCCCGCGGCCCCCGAGTCCTCCGTGCGTCTTGCGGTCCCCGGGCCCTCCGCGGGTCTCACGGCTCCCGGACCCGCCCAGGCGCCATGGCCGCCACCCGTGTACGTCAAATCCCCTGCATGCACCGCAACTTGAACACCATCGGCACCTCCAGGGCCCTCGTGGCCACCCACGCCCGCACTCCCCGCCCCACTGGCAACCCCGCTCGCCCTCGCCCTCTCCCTCTCCCTCTCCGGCTCCCCCTCGCCCTGCCCCGGAACGGCCACCTCCGCCACCCCGCACGGGATGCCCGGCGTGGCGTACGGCAGGCGCAGTACGCCGTCGCGGGTCCACAGGCCGGCCCCGGCGAGCCAGCCCTGGGGGGCGGGGAGGTGGGCGACCTGCCGCTGGGCCGGGCGCCAGACGCCGATCCAGCTCCCCGCCGGACCGTCGAACCGCAGCGCCACCCCGCAGCTCTCCGGCGTGAGCACCTGCCCCGGCTGGATGGCGAACGGCGTCACCGCGCAGTCCTCCGCTACCCGCAGACAGTCCGGGAACCGCACCGGCAGGGTGCTGCCGAGCACCCCCCAGCCGAGCCGGGCGTGCCCGGGGGAGGGCGCGTCGGAGCGGATCAGCAGCAGCCCGCTGTCGGGGTCGGCGAGCAGCAGCCGGTCGTCGCTGCCCGCGGCGATCTGCAACAGCGGCGACACCTGCCCGCCCCGCTCCAGATCGACGACGACGGCCTTGGTCCGGCCGTCCAGCGCACGGTCGAGCGCGAGCATCCGCCCCGCCCGGTCCAGCCACACCCCGCCCGAGCAGTGCCCCGGCACCTCGGCCACCCGCTCCGGCCCGAAGGTGCCCCCGGCGACCAGCCACACGGTGGCGGAGCGCGGACCGGCGGCGAGGGCGTAGGCGCGGTCGCCGCCCGGTGCGGGCGGCAGCAGCCGCAGCTCGGCGTCCCCGCACTCGACCGCGCCCAGCGGCAGCTCGCCGGTGCCCGGACCGGTCGGGTAGAGCAGCGAGAAGAGGTGCCGTCCGTCGGCGTGGCGGCGGATGAGGACCCGGCCGTCGGCCATCGGCTGCACCTCGGTGCCGGGCTCCTCCGGCTGGTTGCCGGGCAGCGGCACGGCGTAGGGCTCGGGGCCGTCCAGGGTCCAGCGCTCCGGGAACCAGGAGTCGCCGCTGCGGGCGAGACGCGCGGCGTAACCGCCGTCCACCGTGATCACGCAGCCCGGCCGCGCGGAGTAGCCGTTCCGGGCGCCGCCCGGGCCGCCGTTCCGGGCGCCTCTCGGGCCGCCGTTCAGGTCCCCGTCCCGGTCTCCCGCCGTGGGCTCGATCGCACAGGCTGTCATCGTTCGGTCACCTCCGGCGACGAAGCTAGTTTTCGCACGCACAGACGGGGGAGGGGCCGACCGGCGCTTCACACATACGGGTGGCCCCGCAGCGGTTCGCCTGAGGGAACGGAGACGCGTGTGCTTCACGGGGCGACCGCCTCGTGCGCGGCGGCGGCACCGGTACAGGCGTGCGGAACAGGCAGGTAGCCTGTCTCCCGTGCCCCGTCTGTCTGAAGTCATCACCGCGCTGGAGAACCTGTGGCCCGCCGAGCGGGCGGAGTCCTGGGACGCGGTCGGCACGGTCGTGGGCGACCCCGGCCAGGAGGTCACCCGGGTCCTGTTCGCCGTCGACCCCGTCCAGGAGATCGTCGACGAGGCCGTGAAGCTCGGCGCCGACCTGCTGGTCACCCACCACCCGCTCTATCTGCGCGGGACGACGACGGTCGCGGCCTCCACGTCCAAGGGCCGGGTCGTGCACACGCTGATCAAGAACGACATCGCGCTGCACGTCGCCCACACCAACGCCGACACCGCCGACCCCGGTGTCTCGGACGCCCTCGCGGGTGCGCTGGACCTGCGCGTCGTACGGCCCCTGGTGCCGGACCCCACCGACCCGCGGGGCCGCCGCGGCCTCGGCCGGGTGTGCGAACTGGACCATCCGCTGACCGTCCGCGAGCTGGCCGCCCGCGCCGCCGAGCGGCTGCCCGCCACCGCGCAGGGCATCCGCGTGGCCGGCGATCCCGGGGCGACCGTCCGCACGGTCGCCGTCAGCGGCGGCTCCGGCGACAGCCTGTTCGACCACGTCCGCGCGGCCGGCGTCGACGCGTTCCTCACCGCGGACCTGCGCCACCACCCGGCGTCGGAATTCACGGCGGCCGTGGCCCCCAGCCCCCTCGCGCTGCTCGACGCGGCGCACTGGGCCACCGAGTGGCCCTGGTGCGAGCTGGCCGCGAGCCAGCTCGACGAGATCTCCGACCGGAAGGGATGGGGCCTGCGGGTCCACGTCTCCCAGACGGTCACCGACCCCTGGACCGCCCACGCGGCGTCCACCACATCAACTGCAGGAGCCCCCAACTGAACGCCGCGCCCGCCGACCAGATCCGCCTGCTCGACCTCCAGGACCTCGACGTCCGCCTCCAGCAGCTCGCGCACAAGCGCCGCTCGCTGCCCGAGCACGCCGAGATCGAGTCGCTGACCAAGGACCTCACGCAGCTGCGCGACCTGCTGGTGGCCGCGCAGACCGAGGAGAGCGACTGCGCCCGCGAGCAGACCAAGGCCGAGCAGGACGTCGACCAGGTGCGCCAGCGGGCCGCCCGCGACCAGCAGCGGCTGGACTCCGGCGCGGTCGCCTCGCCGAAGGACCTCGAGAACCTCCAGCGCGAGATCGCCTCGCTGGCCCGCCGCCAGGGCGACCTGGAGGACATCGTCCTGGAGGTCATGGAGCGCCGTGAGTCCGCGCAGGCGCGGGTCGCCGAGCTGACCGAGCGCGTGGCCTCGGTGCAGTCGAAGATCGACGACGCGACCGGGCGCCGGGACGCCGCGTTCGAGGAGATCGACGGCGAGGCGGCGTCCGTGACGAAGGAGCGCGAGGTCGTCGCCGGGTCCGTCCCCGCCGACCTGCTGAAGCTCTACGACAAGCTGCGCGAGCAGCAGGGCGGCATCGGCGCGGCGAAGCTGTACGCGCGCACCTGCCAGGGCTGCCGGCAGGAGCTGGCCATCACCGAGCTGAACGAGATCCGCAAGGCCGCCCCCGACACGGTGGTGCGCTGCGAGAACTGCCGCCGCATCCTCGTGCGTACGGCCGAGTCGGGGCTGTAAGGGATCTCGGGGTGCGGGAGTTCATCGTCGAGGCCGACGGCGGGTCGCGGGGCAACCCTGGGCCCGCGGGCTACGGGGCCGTGGTGACCGACGCGGCCACGGGCGAGACGCTGGCCGAGCGGTCGGATTTCCTGGGCACGGTGACGAACAACGTCGCCGAGTACCGGGGCCTGCTCGCCGGGCTGCGCGCCGCGCACGGCCTCGACCCGGCCGCCCGCGTCCACGTCCGCATGGACTCCAAGCTGGTCGTCGAGCAGATGTCCGGCCGCTGGAAGATCAAGCACCCCGACATGAAGCCGCTCGCCATGGAGGCGTCCCGGATCTTCCCGCCCGGTCAGGTGACGTACGAGTGGATCCCGCGCGAGCTGAACAAGCACGCGGACCGGCTGGCGAACGAGGCGATGGACTCCGGGACCGCCGCGCAGGCCGGGACCGCCGCACAGGGCGAGGCCGCCGTTCAGGCTGGGAGTGCCGCTCAGGGTTGGGCCGCCGCTCGGGCCGGGATTGGCGCTCAGGCGGGGACTGCCGCTCAGGGTGAGGCCGCCGCGCAGGCCGCGAGTGCCGCGCAGGGTCAGCCCGTCGCGCCGGCCGGGACCGACGCTCAGGCGGGGACTGCTGCTCAGAGTGGAGCCGCCCCGCCGGCCGGGACCGCCGCTCAGGGCGAGGCTGCCGCCCAAGCCGGGACCGGCGCACAGGCGGGGACCGCCTCTCAGGGCAAGGCTGCCGCCCAAGCCGAGACCACCACGCAGAACGAGGCCGCCCCCGGTGACGGTGGTGAGAAGGCGCGGGCCGACCTCCGGGCGGCCCGTACCGTCGCCACCCCCTCCGTCGGTTGGGGCTCCGCCCCGGACCTGGGCGCGCCGGCCACCTTCGTGCTGCTGCGGCACGGCGAGACACCGCTCACCCCGGAGAAGCGCTTCTCCGGCAGCGGCGGCAGCGACCCGTCCCTCTCCGCCGTCGGCCGTGAGCAGGCCGAGCGGGTCGCGGCGGCGCTGGCGCGGCGGGGCACGATCCAGGCGATCGTGTCGTCGCCGCTGGCCCGCACCCGGGAGACCGCCGGGATCGTCGCCGCCCGCCTCGGCCTGGAGGTCGGTATCGACGACGGGTTGCGCGAGACGGACTTCGGAGCCTGGGAGGGGCTGACCTTCGCCGAGGTGCGCGAACGCCACCCCGAGGACCTGACCGCCTGGCTGGCCTCCCCGGACGCCGAGCCCACCGGCGGCGGCGAGAGCTTCGCCACGACCGCCACCCGGATCGCCGCGACCCGCGACAAACTGGTCGCCGCCTACGCGGGCCGCACGGTCCTCCTCGTCACCCACGTGACCCCGATCAAGACACTGGTCCGCCTCGCCCTGGGCGCCCCGCCGGAGTCCCTGTTCCGCATGGAACTGTCGGCGGCCTCCCTGTCGGTCGTCGCGTACTACGCCGACGGCAACGCCAGCGTCCGCCTCCTCAACGACACGTCCCACCTGCGCTGAGCGAGAGCGCGCCGCGCGCCCGCCTGCGTCAGGCCGCGCCCGCCGCGCCCACCCGCGCCAGGCCACACAGCGCCACGCGCACCTGCGTCAGGCCGTGCCCGCCACGCGCACCTGCCCCAGGCCACGCCCCACCGCGCGCACCCGCCCTCGCTACCCCCGCCTCGCCCTCTCGCCGCCCCACCCCGCCCCCTCGCCACCCAGCGCCGCGGCCTCCCGGGCCAGGTGCTCGATCCGTGCCCAGTCCCGTGCCGCCAAGGCATCCGCCGGCAGCATCCAGCTGCCGCCGACACAGCCGACGTTCGGCAGGGCGAGGTAGGCGGGCGCGGAGCCGGGGCCGATTCCGCCGGTGGGGCAGAACCGGGCCTGCGGCAGCGGTCCGGACAGGGAGCGCAGGTAGGCCGTACCGCCGGCCGCCTCCGCCGGGAAGAACTTCATCTCCCGGACGCCGCGTTCCAGCAGCGCGACCACCTCCGACGTGGTGGACACCCCCGGCAGGTACGGCACCCCGGACGCCCGCATCGCGGCCAGCAGCGCGTCGGTCCAGCCGGGGCTGACGAGGAACCGGGCCCCGGCGGCGACGGACTCCTCGGCCTGCGCGGGCGTGAGGACGGTCCCCGCGCCGACCACGGCCTCCGGCACCTCGCCGGCGATCGCCCGGATCGCCTCCAGCGCGCCCGGCGTCCGCAGCGTCACCTCGATCACGGGCAGCCCCCCGGCGACGAGCGCGCGGGCCAGCGGCACGGCGTCGGCGGGGTCGGCGACGACCACGACGGGGACGACGGGCGCGAGATCCAGCACGGACGGGGACGAGGACATGACCATGCCCCTCATCCTGCCCACCGCGAAGCGCACTGCGCAAAGGTTGTTGCACATGCTGCAATCGCCCTCGTGGCTGCCTCGGCGGAAGCATCAGGGCCGACTCAGTGCAGCTAAGTGCAGCTAAGACACCGTTTCATGCGGCTGTTGCGAGTGCTGCATGTCTGTCAGTGCGGTGTGAGAGCCTCCAGGCATGAGCTACGACCTGGCCGTCTGGGAAGGCGAGCGGCCGGCGGATGACAAGACCGCCAGCCGGGTCTTCAACGACCTGTACGACCGCTATCTCAATGGTGAGGACGAGGAATCTCCGTCCGAACGCATCGCGGCCTACGTCGCAGCCCTCTTGGAGCGGTGGTGTGACATCACCGAGGATGTGGAGGAAACGTCCCCTTGGGCTGCGGGACCGTTGATCGGTGAAGCCAGGGGCCCAGTCATCTACTTCGCGTTGCGGTGGGACAGGGCAGAAGAGGCGTCCGCCTATGCGGCAGCCCTCGCCGATTCGATGGGGCTGGTCTGCTTCGATCCCCAGCAGAGACAACTCAGGCCCTGATGCTCCTGGTCAGACGGCGGTAGCCGATCAGAAGGGCTGCTAGACCGACGAAGGCGAGGAAGTGCTCGGCCCTGCGTTCGTAGCGGCGATGCAGGCGGCGGCAGCCGACCAGCCAGGACACCGTTCGCTCGACGACCCAGCGGTGGTGGCCCAGCCGTTTGGAGGACTCGATGCCCTTGCGTGCGATGCGGTGCCGGATTCCGCGCTTACGGAGCCATCGGCGCAGGTGGTCGTAGTCGTAGCCCTTGTCGTCCCCCGCACGAGCGGCTTGAGGCCGAGGCTGTCGTGCAGGTTGGCGCCGGAGATACCCAGCGACAGCGGGACACCGTTTCGGTCGGTGATCAGGTGGATTTTCGATCCACTCTTGCCGCGATCGGTCGGATTCGGTCCCGTCAGTGGCCCCCTTTTGCCGCCCGGACACTGACAGAGTCGATCGCGCACCGCGACCAGTCCAGCTCGCCCCGGGCGCCGAGCTCATCGAGGATGACGCGGTGCAGCCGGGCCCAGACCCGCTCCCGGCTCCACCGGGCGAAGCGCCGGTAGACCGTGGGCCAGGCCGGCCCGAACACCGGCGGCAACTGCCGCCAGGAGCAGCCCGAAGTGGCCACGAAGATGATCGCCGCCAGGCACTCCCGGTCCCGGGCCCTCCGTCGCCCACCGTCCTGCGGACGTATGACCTCCGTCGGCGGCACCACCCGCCGAAACAGCACCCACAACTCGTCCGGCACCAACCGCTCCACCAGATCCGTCATGCACGGCTCAACGAACGATCACGCCATCAGAAACGACGTCTAAGTGCAGCTCAGTGCACCTCAGTGCACCTCCTCCACCAGCACATCCAGCGCCCACGCCCGCCCCGCCGTCGCCGGAGCCTGCGCCTCCACCTCGTAGCCGAGATCCCGCAGCGCCTCGACCAGCTCCGCCGGCCCCGACGGCTCCGCCCCGGCGGTCAGCAGACTCCGCACGATCCGGCCCTTGGTCGCCTTGTTGAAGTGGCTGACGACCTTCCGGGTCGGCGCGTGCAGCACCCGCACGGTCGCCGTCCGCCCCGCCGTCTCGCCCTTCGGCTTCCACGCCGTCGCGTACGCCGCCGACCGCAGATCCAGCACCAGCCCGTCCCCCGCCGCCTCGGGCAGCGCCGCGGCCATCGGCGTACGCCAGTACGCGCCCAGCGCGCCGAGCCCCGGCAGCCGCACGCCCATGGAGCACCGGTACGACGGGATCCGGTCCGTCACCCGCACCGCCCCCCAGAGCCCCGAGAACACCAGCAGCGAGCGCGCGGCCCGCTCCCGCGCGGCGCTCTCCAGCGAGGCCAGGTCCAGGGCGTCGTACAGCACACCCGTGTAGATCTCCCCGGCGGGCCGCGCGCCGGCCGTGCGCAGCTCCGCGTTCTTCGCGACCTCCCCGCGCAGGCCCTCGCTCAGCCCCAGCACCTCGCGCGCCTTGTCCTCGTCACCCGCGCACAGCTCGACCAGCTCGCCGAGGACGGCCGCACGGGCCTCGGTCAGCGCGGGCAGCGACAGCGACTCCAGCTTCAGCGGGGCGCCCGGGCCGGAGGGGGCCTTTCCCTCCGAGGGCGGCAGCAGGACCAGCACGCGTACTCCTTATGTCTCAGCTCCCCGCCAGCGTACGGCGTGCCACCCCGCGCCCCCCGCCCTACGCTCGCTGTATGCCCCGCCGCCCCCTCCGCGTGACCGGCGCCGCCCCCGACGACCCGCTGCGGGCCGCCCTCACCGCGCTGCGCGCCCGACTCGGCATCCCCGCCGGCTTCCCGCCCGAGGTCCTGGCCGAGGCGGAACGGGCGGCGCGGGAGCCGCGGCTGCCGGCGTACGACGCCACCGGCATCCCTTTCTTCACCATCGACCCGCCCGGCTCCACCGACCTCGACCAGGCGATGCACCTCTCCCGCCACGGCACCGGCTACCGCGTCCGCTACGCCATCGCCGACGTCGCCGCCTTCGTCACCCCCGGCGGGCCCCTGGACGCGGAGACCCACCGCCGCGTGATGACCCTCTACTTCCCCGACGAGCGCGTCCCCCTCCACCCGCCCGCCCTCGGCGAGGCCGCCGCCAGCCTGCTCCCCGACGGCCCCCGCCCCGCCGCGCTGTGGACGATCGACCTCGACGCGGACGGCCGCACCCGCGCCGTCGACGTCCGCCGCGCCCTCGTCCGCAGCCGGGCCCGGCTGGACTACGCCTCGGTCCAGCGGCAGATCGAGGACGGGCGCGCGGAGGAGCCCGTCGCCCTGCTCAAGACGGTCGGCGTGCTGCGCGAACGCCTGGAGGCCGAACGCGGCGGGATCTCCCTCGGCGTCCCCGAGCAGGAGATCGTCCCGCGGGACGGCGGCTACGCCCTCGCCTACCGCGCCCCGCTCCCCGCCGACGCCTGGAACGCCCAGATCTCCCTGCTCACCGGCATGGCCGCCGCCGACCTCCTGCTCGCCTCCGGCACCGGCGTCCTGCGCACCCTGCCCGCCGCCCCCGACGGCGCCGTCGGCCGGCTGCGCCGTACCGCCCGCGCCCTGCGCATCGACTGGCCGCACCACGTCTCGTACGCCGGCCTGATCCGCACCCTGGACCCGCACCGGCCCCACCACGCCGCCTTCCTCCTCGAATGCACCACCCTCCTGCGCGGCGCCGGCTACACCGTCTTCCGCGACGGCGCCCTCCCGCCCCTCACCACCCACTCCGCCGTCGCCGCCCCCTACACCCACTGCACCGCCCCGCTGCGCCGCCTCGCCGACCGCTACACCACCGAGCTGTGCCTGGCCGCGGCGGCCGGACAGGACCCACCGGACTGGGTGCTCGCCGCACTGGAGAGGCTGCCCGCCGAGATGACGGCGGGCGCGCGGCGGGCGGGCACGGTGGAACGGGAGTGCGTGAACGCCGTCGAGGCGGCGGTGCTGGCCGACCGCGTCGGCGACACCTTCGACGCCTGCGTCGTCGACCTCGACGAACGCCGCCCCACCACCGGCACGGTCCAGCTCACCGACCCCGCCGTCATCGGCCGCGTCGACGGCGAACATCTTCCGCTGGGAGAACGCGTCCGGGTCCGGCTGACGGAGGCGGACCCGGCGCGGGCGACGGTGCGGTTCGTGCCCGCGTAGCGGCACGGGCTGTGCCACGATCGAGGGAACGGTTCCCGAACCACGGTCAGGTGATCGGCCCATGTCCCAGTCTGGCGAGCGACCGAAGGAGGGGCGTGACATGACTGCCATGGCCCACCAGCCGCTGACGCAGGAAGAGATCCTGCTGGAGGGCTTTCTCGCCCTGGACACCCCGGAGGGTTTCCGGGCCGAGCTGATCGAGGGGGAGATCGTCGTGACGCCGCCGCCGGACGGGGATCACGAGCACTGCATCAGCAGGATCGTGAGGCAGGTGATCAGGAGGTCCGTGACCGACATGGATTTCTCGGGCAACAAGGGGGTGAGACTGCGTTTCGCCGCGGACTGCCTCCGTGACCACGTGATCCCGGACGCGACCTTCGCCCCTGCGGAGCTGGACCTCTACAAGAGCGCCGATCCCTGGATGCCCTGCGACAGCGTCGCCATGGTGCTGGAGGTCACCTCCACGAAACCCCAGGTCGACCGCGAGACCAAGCGCCACTGCTACGCCCGGGCCGGCATCCCCCTCCACCTGCTCGTCGACCGGGACGTCGCCTCCGTCACGCTGTTCAGCGACCCGGGAAAGCGCGACTACCGCGAGCTGCGCACCGTCCCCTTCGGCAAGTCCCTCACCCTCCCCGACCCCTTCGGCTTCGACCTGGACACGAGCGACTTCCTCTGATCCCCTGTCCCCGGGGGTGCGAGGTGAGCGTACGGATACGGGAAGACGCCCGGTGGACACGGGCCAGGCTCGGGCGGTGCGGGCCGGCCCTCGACCTGCTCACCGCCCGCTTCGACCGGCACGTCTACGCCCCGCACGCACACGACGAGTTCACGATCGGGGTGACCGTCGGCGGGCTGGAGGTCATCGACTACCGCGGCGGACGCATCCAGTCCGGACCGGGCTCGATCGTCATCCTGGAACCCGGAGAAATGCACACCGGCGGCCCCGCCTGCCCCGACGGCGGCTACGCCTACCGCGCCCTGTACGCCGCCCCCGCCCTCCTCGCCGACGGCACCCTCGGCACCGGCCCGCGCCACTTCCGCGAACCCGTGGTGGACGACCCCGAGCTGGCCGCCGCGCTGCTGCGCACCCACACCGACCTGAGCGCCTGCCCGGACCCGCTCGAGGCGGAGTCCCGGCTGCCCTGGCTGCTCACCGCGCTCGCCCGCCGCCACTCCACCGCCCGCGCCGCGAGCGACACCGTGCCGGGCGCCCACGCCATCGCGCACGCCGTCCGCGACCGCCTCGCCGACGAACTCACCGACCCGCCCTCCCTCGCCGCCCTCGCCACCGACCTCGGCCTGTCCCGGTACCAGCTGCTGCGCGCGTTCCGTACGGCGATGGGAGTGCCGCCGTACGCCTGGCTCGCCCAGTACCGGGTGCACCGGGCGCGCGGCCTGCTGGAGTGCGGACTGCGCCCGGCGGACGTCGCCCCGCTCGTCGGATTCGCCGACCAGGCGCATCTGACGCGCTGGTTCCGGCGGGTGCTCGGGGTGACCCCGGCGGCGTACCGCAACAGCGTTCAAGACGGCGGGTGAGCGCCGGCCCGACACTGTGGGGCATGACCGCACGTGGCTGGGCCCTGTTCTCCGTGATGGGAGTCGTCTGGGGCATCCCCTATCTGATGATCAAGGTGGCGGTGGACGAGCTGTCCCCGTCCGTGGTGGTGTTCGCGCGGTGCGCGCTCGGCGCCGCGCTGCTGCTGCCCTTCGCGCTCCGCCAGGGCGGCCTCGCCCGCACCGTGCGGACGCGCTGGAAACCGATGCTGGCCTTCGCCGTCATCGAGATCGTCGGCCCCTGGTGGACCCTGACCGACGCCGAGCGCCACCTGTCCAGCTCCACCGCCGGGCTCCTCATCGCGGGCGTGCCCATCGTCGGCGTCCTCCTGGCCCGCTTCTTCGGCGCCGAGGAACACGTCGGCGCCCGCCGGATCACCGGCCTGGCCCTCGGCCTCGCGGGCGTCGCCGTCCTCACCGTGCCCCACCTCACCGGCGGCGACGCGCGCTCGCTGGCCGAGGTGCTGGTCACGGTCGTCGGCTACGCCGCCGCCCCGCTGATAGCCGCCCGGCACCTGAAGGACGTCCCCACCCTCCAGCTGATCACCCCCTGCCTCGTCCTGGCCGCCGTCGTCTACGCCCCCGCCGCCTTCCTGACCCGGCCCGCCGCCATGCCCTCGGGCGAGGTCCTGGCCGCCCTCGCCGGCCTCGGCGTCATCTGCACGGCCGTCGCGTTCGTGGTGTTCCTTGAGCTGATCAAGGAGATCGGCCCGACCCGCGCCGGAGTCATCACGTACGTCAACCCGGCGGTCGCCGTCGCCGCGGGCGCCCTCTTCCTCGGCGAGGACCTCACCCTCGGTATCGGCGTCGCCTTCACCCTGATCCTGGCCGGCTCCGTCCTCGCGACGGCCGCCACCGGTCCGCGGCGGGAGGTCCGCCGGGTACCATGGTCGACACGGCAGACGAGCCGGGCGGACGGCCGCGTGGAGTCCCCCTAGGGGACTTCCCGAGGAACGTCCGGGCTCCACAGGGCAGGGTGGTGGCTAACGGCCACCCGGGGTGACCCGCGGGACAGTGCCACAGAAAACAGACCGCCGGGGGCCTCGGCCCTCGGTAAGGGTGAAACGGTGGTGTAAGAGACCACCAGTGCCCAGGGTGACCTGGGCAGCTAGGTAAACCCCACCCGGAGCAAGGTCAAAAGGAGACACCTGGTGTCTCTGCGCGGACGCATGAGGGCTGCCCGCCCGAGTCCGCGGGTAGACCGCACGAGGCCGGCGGCAACGCCGGCCCTAGATGGATGGCCGTCACCCCGACGACCGCGAGGTCCCGGGGCACAGAACCCGGCGTACAGCCCGGCTCGTCCTGTCGCACCCCCTCCGGCTTATGTCAGAGGGGGTGTCCAGTCTGCCATTCGGCTCCGGGGTCGAATCGGGATCGGATCGGGGTCGAATCGGGTGGCCAGACCGTTCGACGGGTCAACTCACCCTCGCGCCACGATGGTTCGCCTCGTTGCGTCGAAGAGACTTGCACCTGCGGTGCGGTCGGTGTCAACTCCCGCATCGACGTCATGCGGCCGCGCGCCTGACGCCGTCGGCCCGCTGCTGGGTGCCGGGCTGAGAGTTGTCCCGTAACTCCTGGTCGGGGGTTAGATGATCTTGACGTGGCTGGTGGGATCGCGGCGTCGGAGCCGTCCTGGCCGGCACCGTTCACCGGGCTGAGCCCGCGTCGGATCACCCTTCCTCCTGACCTTGACCGGCAAGGCCAGGGTCGGACGAAGATCACCAAGTGGGTCACTTTCGATACGCCGCCAGAGGGTCGGAGTTCGACCCGTCGCCGAGATCAGCCCTCGGTCGCGGATGCCGGCGAAGAAACCCTGGGCAAGTCAGTGCTGCATCCAGCGCCAGTCCGGCATGGGCGGCATATGCGCCATGGAGGGCATGTGCGGCGTCCTGCTCATGGCCCGCTGCCACATCCCCCTGGCCTGTTCCTCGGGGCGCTGCTGTTCTCCGTGTAGCGCGTTGAGGACGAGCAGCCCGCCTGTCAGCGCTGGGATTGTCCACTGCAGGAAGGCGAGTTGCCGCTGTGCCTTTTCCGTGTCGACGGGGTGCTGCTCGGCCTTCTCGGTGTCCTCCGGGTCGCTGGAGGACGCCAGCTCGATCTTCTTGCCCAGCACCCGGCTGTACGCGGTGGCCGCCAGGGCGGCTGCGGTCAGGACTGTCTTTGCCGCGGTGGAGGCGGCCACTCCCTGCTGGTTTGCAACCCGTGCGGCGTTCGCCGCGAGCAGGCCACTGCTGCCGACCAGATGGGCACCGACGGCCGCGGCGTTCACTGGGGCCCACTTGGCCCAACCGGAGCTGGCGATCCGCGCGGGGGGCGCCTGCGTGCCGCCTTCAGCTCGTGCCGCGCCGTTGAGGCCCACTGCGCCCATCAACGAACCGCCGAACCACGCGGCCAGCCCCAGGTCGTGCAGACTGCGCATGACGGTATTGCGTTCCGACATCTCGTGACTTCCTTTCGACGGACAGCGAGGTCAGCAGCACATCGGCGCTGCGTCCACTGTCGCCCGACAGAAGACAGGCCGCACCTCGGGCGCTGACGAACGGACCACAGTCCGGAGCAGCCGTCGTGAGAGGCAGCCCATGAGCGACACGACCGGTCTTCCTGGTGTGGCTGTGGATCGCCGACCTGGCGATCCTGCTGGGCCTGGAGTTCGACGCCGGGACCGACGGAGGGGCGTCCCTCCGCGCGGCTGCCCGGCGCCGCGCTCCCGCACCTGCCCGGCGCGAAGTGCACAGCGGCTCCCGGCAATCATCCAGGCGTGCGGGGGGTACCCGGGCTGCTTGGAGTTCCGCCCCAGGAGCAGGTGCCTGGCTGGTACCGGCTGTTGAGCGGCGAACCTTCGCGGATCCTCGAACGGTCTCCGCCACACCCATACCCGGACCCCCGCTGGATCCACATCTGACCGGTTCAATGCCAGAAGGTAGGGCACGCCATGACAGCGGTGACGATGGATGCGCTTGTCCCCGCGCTTGAGGACGCCCGTGATGCCCACACTGCGGTCATCGACCGTTTCCGGACCGATATCGCCGTCCACGCCGCGGGACTTCGACGGGACGTTCTGGAACGTCATATCAACGACACGCACGACTGTGTGACCCGCATCGACGGACACCTGCGTGAACTTCGCCCCCGCCGCCCGCTGCGAGACACCGCCGACCGGGTCCGCCGCAATGCCCGGGCAACCGTCCGGATGGCCGGGCTGCCGCTCAGGATCGGTGCGGCGATCACGACCGCCCTGCTGCATCATCGCAACGGACCCAGCCCGCGCCAGATACTGAGACACACCGAGAACGAATACTCGATCACCGCCCGGGCGGTGGCGGCCTGCCGGGCCGGGGAGAGCGTCGCCGAGCAGGCGCATGACCAAGTCGCCGCCGACCTGCTCGCCGCGCTGCGCCGCCAGGACGAGGAACTGCTCACGACGCTTGAGGACAGCCTCACCCTGCAGGCCCGGGCCACGGCGGCCACCGGCAGCGGTTACCGCACGCAACCCGGTGACGACGGCCTGCCGCATGCCGCCACAAGCGCCATGCGCTCTGCCGTCGAACGGTTCCGAAAGGCGGCCGACGGCGGGGCGCGGCAGGCTGCGCCCACCACGAAAGGCGCGCTCCTTCACATGCCCGAGGAGGACGAGGAGGACGAGGGCGCGATCACCAGGGAACAGGAGCCGCCGATCCTCCGGTACGAGCACTTCAGCGTCGCCGAGATCATCCAGCGCCTGCCCGGGCTCTCCCAGGCGCAACTGTCCGCGCTCGACGGCTACGAGCGCGCCCATGCCGGCCGGCCGGAAATCCTGAAAGCCATTGAGCGGCTGCGCGGCAGCGAACCGTGGCCGGGGTACGACGCCATGATTTCCGACCAGATCACCGCCCGGCTGCAGACTGCCACCCCCGCCGAAGCCCGGCAGGTGCTGGACTACGAAAGGCGCCACCGCCGGCGCGGCACACTCATCGCCATCGCCAAGGCACGCAGCATCGCATGACCGGACAACCACTGACCGGCCCTGTGCGCCGAACCCCCTGGCAGAGGGCGCCCCGGGAGAGCTCGTAGATGCGGGCCGGGCGGCGGTGGAACATCAACCACCCGAGCGAGCACCCCACGGTCCACCTGCACGGGAGCGGTGCGAAGCCTCTGGGCTCGGCAGTGCGTTGGACGATCTCCTCCCCGAGCCGGAAAGTTCTCCGCACGCTCGGCGAGCACCGTGGGCACCGTGTCGTCGCCCGGAAAGGCGCCCCTCGGGGCGCGGGGGACTACCCCCCGGAACCACTGACGAGCACGTCCAGAGCTGTTTCGCATGTCATGACCCGGATACTCGCAAAGACGTCTCAACACGTCTCAATAGGTACATAAGCACACGGGTGTGGTAAGGCCCGGTACCGATGCGAGAGACGACGACCGTGGCGAGCGGGTGCAGCGATTCCCCCGCACGGTCTTCGGAGCCTGGAGGCCGACCGCGCCCGGAGAAAGGGTGAGGGCCATGAGTGCTCAGTCCGCCGACAGCGGGGCCGGGCGTGTACAGGCGGCCGGACAGACCGCGAAGGAGCAGGCATCGGCCACAGCCGGACAGGCCGGAGGAGCCGCCGGCCAGGTGGCGGGGACCGCGATGGATCAGGCCAGGACGGTAGCCGGGGAGGCGCGTCGCCAGACCGGAAGCGCCGTGGGCGACCTTCGAGGCCGTGTGACCGAAGAGGTGGAGGGCCAGACGCGGCGGGCGGCCGGGACGGTGCACCAGTGGGCGGACGATCTGGCGGAGTTGGCGCGCAACGCGCCCGGCGACTCCCCGGCCCGCAGCCTGGTGTCCAAGGCTGCGGATGGTGGCCACCGGGTGGCGGACTACCTGGACGACCACGGTTTGGAAGGCATGACCGAGGAGGTGAAGGGATTCGCGCGGCGCCGGCCGGGGGTGTTCCTGGCGGGGGCGGCGCTGGCGGGGTTCGCGGTCGGCAGGATGGCCAAGGCCGGCAGCAAGGCGCAGTCCGGACAGGGGGCGCAGCAGGATCAGGGCGTTGGGTCGTCAGGGGCGCCCGAAGGGGCCGTACGGCCGGAGTACCACGGTTACCCAGAGGCGCCCGAGAGGACCGTGGAGCCGGAGCCGCAGCCCTACCCGCAAGGGGCCGTAGAGCCGGAACCGCAGCCCTACCCGCAAGGGGCCGTAGAGCCGGAGCCGCAGCCCTACCCGCAAGGGGCCGTGAAGCCGGAACCGCGGGCCTACCCGGAGGTGTGACATGTCATCGATGGCACCGGAACCGCGGGGCCAGGACTCTTCGGTCGGCGAGCTGTTGTCGGAGGTGACCTCGGACATCCAGGCGCTCTTCCGGCAGGAGGTGGAGCTGGCCAAGGCCGAGATCCGTGAGGAGGCCGGCAAGGCGGGCAAGGCCGCCGGAGTGTACGGCGGAGCCGGGTTCGGCGGCTACATGGCCGCCCTGTTCGCCTCACTCGCGGCGATGTTCGCTCTGGCCAATGTGATGGACACCGCCTGGGCAGCACTGATCGTCGCCGCGGTGTGGGCGGTGATCGCGGCAGTGCTGTTCGTGATGGGCCGCTCCCGGATGCGGGAGGTGTCCCCGAAGCCGGATCAGACCGTGGAGACGCTGAAGGAGGACGCGCAATGGGCACGTCACCCGACCAGGTGAGAACCGAGATCGAGGCGACCCGCGAGCGCCTGTCGGAGAACGTCGACCGGCTGGCCGACCGCACCAGCCCGGGACGGATCGTGCGCCGCCGCACCGATCGAGTCCGTAGCGCGGTCTCCGGCGTGCGCGAGCGCGTCATGGGCACCGCTTCCGCAACCTCCGACAAGGCCAAGGGCCGCACTCAGCAGGCCGCAACTTCCGTCCAGGACAGCGTCGGCCAGGCCGCGGACACGGTGCGCCAGACGGCCGGCCAGGTCGGCGAAGCGGTCAGCAGCGCGCCGGAGCAGGCGGTCCGGCAGACGCAGGGCAATCCGCTGGCGGCCGGGCTGATCGCCTTCGGGGCCGGGCTGCTGTCCGCCTCGCTCCTGCCCACCTCGCAGGCCGAGGAGCAGGCGGCCTCCCAGCTCTCCGAGCGGGCCGGTGAAGCGATCGAGCCCGTCAAGCAGGCGGCGATGGAGTCCGCACAGCACCTGAAGGAAGACGCCACCGAGACGGCCAGGCAGGCCGCCCAGGAGGTGAAGGACACCGCTGCGGAAGCTGTTCGAACCACCAAGGAGGAGACAAGCGAGCAGGCCGGGCAAGTGACGGAGCAGGCCCGGCAGTCCGGCCGGCAGGTAGCCGATGAGGCGCGGCAGCGCCCTGGCGCCATGTGAACCACCAGTGACCGCCGCACCGCCCCGCATTCGCGCGCTGCTGGTGCGGCGGCACGATCAGAAGGGGTGAGCCATGGCCCGCCACCGCACCGGTCACAACGAGACCTCCCGCCTGGACAGCCACCCGACCTCCCCGGCAGAGAAGCCGACCGACCTGCCCAAAGGGTCCTGGGGAGGCGTCCTGAAACGCACCTTGAAGGAATTCAAGGAGGACAACCTCACCGACTGGGCGGCCGCCCTGACCTACTACGGCGTCCTGGCGATCTTCCCCGCCCTGCTCGCCCTGGTCTCGATCCTCGGGCTGCTGGGCAGCGCGACGATCAAACCGATGGTCGACAACCTCGGCAGCCTCGCCCCCGGCGCCGCCCGCGACATCCTCAACAGCGTCCTCAAGCAGATCCAGGGAAACCAGGGCGGGGCGAGCATCGCGCTGATCATCGGAATCGCGCTGGCGCTGTGGTCGGCTTCCGGGTACATCGCCGCGTTCATGCGCGCGTCCAATGCCGTCTACGACATCGGCGAAGGGCGGCCCGCCTGGAAGACCATTCCCACCCGGCTGGTCATCACCCTGGTCGTCGTGGTGCTGCTTGCCGCCATGGCGGTCGGCGTGGTCTTCACCGGCACCCTGGCACGGAAGACCGGCCAGGTCCTCGGCCTGGGCGACACCTTCATCACGGTGTGGAACATCGCCAAATGGCCCGTGATGGTCCTGCTCTTCGCCGCGATCGTCGCCCTGCTGTACTGGGCGGCCCCCAACGTGAAGCGCAAGTTCCGGTGGGTCAGCGCCGGCAGTCTCATCGCCATCGTCATCTGGCTCATCGCCTCCGCCGCGTTCGCCTTCTACGTGGCGAACTTCGGCAGCTACAACAAGACCTACGGCAGCATGGCCGCCGTGATCATCTTCCTGGTCTGGATGTGGATCTCCAACATCGCCATCCTGCTCGGCCTGGAATTCAACGCCGAACTCGAACGCGCCCGGGCCATCGACAGCGGCCACCCTCCTGGGGAAGAGCCCTACGTCGAACCCCGCGACACCCGCAAACTCTGACAAGCCCCCCGGCTGCCGTGCCGGCGGTCGGGACGTGGGTTACCCGGCCGGCCGCCGCTTCCCATCCGGCACACCGCCCGCCGGACGCGGCCCGCCGGACGCGGCCCGCCGGCCGGGAAGGACACGGGCAGATGACCATGCGAACCGCATCACCTCGCCCGTCCCCCGTGGGCGGCGGTGATTTGTCCGGTTCATCGTCGTGGGCATCGCCTACGTCGGCGGCTGGGCCGCTTTCGTCCTGGTCGGCGTCGGCTGGTGGACCCTGGGGGGCGCCGCGTTCCTCGCCGTGATCTTCGGGCAGGTCGCTCTGCTCGCCCACGATGTCGCGCACCGTCAGGTCCGCGTGCCCCGCACCGGCACGGGCAGGCCCCGGACCCGGCCCCTGGCCGTTCTGGCCGACCGCGCGTATTCCTCACGTGCCGTCCGCGCGCACCTGCGGCGCCGGGGCATCCGTGCGGTCATCCCAGAGCCGTCCGACCAAGTCGGCGACCGCCTGCGGCGAGGGCGACCCGGTGGCCGCCCGCCCTGGCACTGAGCCGCCTTGCTGTGCCTGTCGGCAGTGCCTATGCATCGATGAGCACTGGCCGGCGCAGGCCCGGGCGAAAGGGGCCCGGCCTGCGCCGGAGATCTCGGGTCAGTGGTGCTTGCAGTCCCAGTGACCCTTGACCCAGTGGTGGTCCCAGTGACCCGGGACATAGAACCACTTGTAGGAGTAGTGGTACTCGTAGTGCCCGTGGTGCCAGGTGCCGTGCTTGTCGTGGTGTCCCTGGTGCCAGGTCTTGTGAAGGACCCGCTTCTTCTCCCAGTGACCCTTGACCCAGGTCTTCTCCCAGTGGCCCTTCTTCCACTCGCACCTGTCGTGGTGGTCGCCCGTGACGACGGTGACAGCGGACGTGGGCGTCGAAGCCGCGCCGGCGGTGCCGGACACGCCGAGCGCGGTGCCTGCGGCCAGCAGTCCCGTCACGGCGGCGCTGGTCACCAGACGCCGGACTCGCATGGATGCGGTCATCGCACGCATCTCCTTACGAAGTTGAGATTGAACACGTTGAAGGGGTGGTGGCGTCCTTGCCGCACTCCGGTCACGCAGGTGCGTGGCCGGTGGTGGGGGGATATCGCTCTCCGCCTCGCTGTGCCTGATGTAAGGGATTCGAAGCCGCCGACGAGACAGATGAGAAGAAACAGGGAAATTTCCCGGGCTCGAAGAACGGCCACTTGTCGTGGTGATGAGGAGGGTCGGTCGGTACCGACGGGGTGCTGTGTCCGCGACAGCGGAAGCGCCTGGGCGAAAGCTACGTCGGCGGTTGCCGTGGATTTTCCGGCCTCAGGGGCGACAGCAGGCTCTCGCCCAGGGTGAGACGCAACAGACACCAAAAGGGTGCCTGGTCTCGCCATCCGTTGGATCTGCGGCTACGAATCAACCGCAAAGGGTGCGTTTGCATCGCTGAGTCTTACCGAGGAGCGGTCATGCCTGCCACCGCATCACAGCCGGCGACGGCGCAGCACGTCGTCGCCCTGCCCAACGGCCTGCGTGCCCCGGCCGTCGCCCGCCGCATCGCAGAACGGTGGCTGAAGGCAACCGAACCGGCTGACCATGTGGAGGACGCGGTGCTCGTTGTCTCTGAACTGGTGACCAACGCCGTCCGGCACACTCATGACTCTTGCCGGTTGACGCTCACTGTTCATGGAGGACAGCTGGACATCGCTGTCGCCGACCACAGCGAAGACCTGCCCGACCTTCGTCGGCAGTCGCCCGGCGACGAGCGCGGCGGCTTCGGTATGGACATCATCCGCCAGCTGGGTGGGCAGGTCACCGTGGTCCCCGCGATCGGCGGCAAGACGGTGCATGTCCTGCTCGAGCTGGAGTCATGAGCGCAACATCCCAGGGCCGCCCGGATGCGCCGGACAGCTCCCGGCTGTCAGTGCTGGTCTCACTCTCTTGCCGCCGCCACCCTGCGCCTTCCACCGACCGGTGCCAGAGTCGGACTCGGCAGACGACGGCAAACGATCAGCTGAGGGCACCAGCTGCGAGGAGAGCGGGGCGTGCTGCACAGAACCGAGCCGAACATGCGAGCGGAGGACCTGCTGACCCGTGTGGCCGATGGCGACAAGGACGCGTTCGCCGAGGTCTATGACGCCTTCTCACCCACGGTGATGGGGCTGGCCCGCCGAATCCTGCGGGACGCCGCGCAGGCGGAAGAGGTGACGCAGGACGTGATGGTCGAGATCTGGCGCACCGCCGATCGCTACCGCCCCGAGCGCGGAACGGCCAAAGCGTGGGTGCTCACCCTCGCGCATCGCCGTGCGGTGGACCGGGTGCGTGCCGCCCATGCCAGCTCGGAGCGCGAGCAACGCGCCGGACGGCTCCTTGCCGAACGCGCATTCGACCAGGTGGCGGAAACCGTCCAGGAGCATGACGAGCAGCGGCGCATCTACCGATGCCTGGCCGCTCTGGCACGTCTGCAACGGGTTCCTCTGGTGCTCGCGTTCTACCAGGGCATGACCTACCTGGAAGTGGCCGCGGCGCTGTCCACTCCCGAGGGCACGGTGAAGTCCCGCATGCGCGCGGGCCTGCGGCAGCTGCGGGCCTGTCTGGAGGCCGGCACATGACGTCGGAGGAGGATCCGCATCTCGCCGTCGGCGCCTACGTCCTGCACGCCCTGCCCCCGGCCGAGGAAGCCGCGTTCGAAAACCACCTCTCCGGGTGCGAGGACTGCCGGGCGGAAGTGTCCGCGTATCTGGAGATCACCACTCGCCTCGCCGAGGCGGAGTCGGCCTCTGTGCCGCCGCACCTGCGCGCCCGCGCGCTCGACGCCATCAGCCGGATCCCCCAGAGCCGCCCTCGGCGATTGCCGGCGGCCGGGCAACGTGCCGTGCGTTTCGCACTGGCTGCGAGCATCGCCGCAGCCGCCTTTCTCGGCGGACTCGCCGTATGGCAGTACTCCCGGGCCGAGGACGCCCGCGCCGAGGCCGCCCGAGCCCACACCGCCGCCCATACGCTCACCGACGTCGTGACCGCGTCCGACGCCACCCTCAACACCGCGGCACTGGCCGGCGGAGGTACGGCAGCCGTCGTCGTGTCGCGCGCCGAGGCCCGGGCGGTCTTCGCGGCTGATGGCCTTCCGGCGCTGTCCGAAGGCAAGGTCTACGAACTCTGGTACGCCGCAGAAGCGGGCGATCTGCGTCCCGCGGGCCTGCTTCCGGGCACTGCGGAACAAGTCTCTCGCGCGCTTGAAGGCCCTTTGGCCGGGGCTGTGGCTGTCGGCATCACGATCGAACCCGCCGGCGGCTCCCGGCAGCCCACCACCGACCCGCTCGCCCTCATCCCCCTCACCGCCTGAACGCCGGCCCGGGACAGCCGGAATTGGGCCGAAGCGTCCTGGGCTGGTATGACGTTCAACGACAAAGACCAGCAGAAGCGCGCCCCGAGGGACCCGGAGAACCGACCACACCACCGTCCGCGGCGCTGGGAGTGACCGGGGCGGCATACACGAACAACGACCTCAGCCCGGCGACCGCGACCACGCTGTTCGACATCGACATCGACATCGACATCGACATCGACATCGACATCGACATCGACATCGACATCGACACCGTCAACGACCGCGTCGTGGTGCAGTCACCCGCGAACGCCGGCAACCTCGCTCCCACCGGCAACCTCGGTGTCGTCGTCCGGTCACCCGGCAGCAGGCGATCGAGGCACTGCGCATCAGAAGCGTGCTTCTGCAGAACCCGGCGTACAGCCCGACTCGTCTGCTCCACACCCCGGATTTCTCCCCCACTCACCCCAGGCCTCACCCGCACCCACCCCCGCCCCCCTCCGCCGGCGCCAGCCACGCCCTGTTCGCGGGGAGTTTCACCGGCTGGTCGGTGGAGTGGTCCCACAGGACGATCGTGTCGCCGGTGACGTTGATGAGCAGGTAGGGGCGGTCGGGGTGCAGGGTGGGGCCCTCGCCGGGGATGGTGGGGAGGGTGGTGGTGGGGTGCAGGCAGGTCCAGGAGGGTTCGACGCCGAAGTACGCGGGCGGCCGCGTGCCGCGTTCGGCGGCGGTCCGGGTGCGTTCCGCCGCCGTACCCGCGGAGTCGAGGGCGAAGCCGCCCGCCACGGCCAGGACGGCGATGAAGAACAGCACGTGCAGGATCACGTTGGTGCGCTCGCCGGGCGCGGCGTAGGAGTGGTGGCGGTGCCGGGCCACACCCCACCAGGCGGGCAGGAGCAGCACGTACGCCAGGGTCGACAGCAGTTTCAGCGAGGCGAGGAGCTGCCAGACCGGCGGGACGTCGAGATCGCCGGTGCTCAGGTCGAGCGCGTCGGCGTACAGGGCGTGCAGCACGGAACCCGCGGCGACGAAGCTCGACACCGCCAGGGTGACCACGAGCGGCACCGCCCACGCGACCCACTCGCCCCACGTCCACTGCCGCACCAGCAGCCACAGACCCGTGACGACGCCCAGGACGAGAGCCGTGCGGACGAGGTCCGGCGGCGTCCAGCCGTCACCGCCGGCCAGGCCCAGGCCCGTCACCGTGAAGAAGCCGGAACCGGCGAGGGTCACGACGGCGCCCGTCAGCCGGCCGTCGGGGAACAGCCGCCAGCCGGCGCGGGCGGTGCCGACGGCGCCGACGGCCGTCAGCACACCCCAGAACCACCAGCTCGCCGGGACGGTGTGGGCGGCGCACACCAGGGCGAGGGCCGGTACGAACGCCCACGCGACCGCGTGCACGGCCCGGCGCTCGCCCTCCTCCTCCGGCCAGCGCCGTACCGGGTCCTTCCACATGCCGTCCAGCGGCCGCACCGCCACCGCGGACGGGTCCGCCGGACGTCCGGCGCGGGCCAGGCGCAGCGCCTGGCGCGCCGGGCCGGTCACGATGCCGCCGGTGTCGTAGGAGCCGCGCGTCAGCGCCCAGCCGGCCAGGCGCGAACGCCAGGGGGAGCGCAGGGCGCTCCGTCTGCGCCGCGCGTCGATGACGCGCCACGTCGAGCGCGTCTCCCGGTCCCGGTGGAGCGGGTCGGCGCGCAGCACGTACGCCTCCAGCCGCGCGGCGCGCGCCATCTTGCGGACCCGCGCCGCGGCGCCCCGGTCGCAGCCCCGGGCGATGCCGAAGAGGCGTACCTCGATCTCGTAGACCCGCGCGTCCGGGTCGGGGGCGACGGCGTTGCCCAACGGGCCGTGGCCTGCCGGGTGATGGGCGCGGACCGGCCAGCCGTGCCGGGCGAACCGGTCCTCGGCCTCCTGCCAGTCGTCCTGCCCGCCCCGGACCTCGACGAAGACCCGTACCCGCTGGTCGTAGCGGGTCTGTGTCATCGGACCGTCCCTCCCTTCCCGCGCCGCCGCCGAACCGCTGCCGGCGAAAGTCGCTCTCAGCGGAGTCGCTCTCAGCGAGTCGCTCTCAGCGGGGGAGGGTATGGGGGCGGGTGTGTCCGGGGCCAATTCCGGGGCGGGGATGAGCAGTCGGTAGGCCGGTGGCTGTGGGGGCGGGGCCGTCGGACTGGCCCTGAGGGCTTCCGGCTCACGTTCCGGGGCGGCCGGGAACCCGGGAACCCGGGAACCCGGGAACCCGAGAGCCCGGGTTCGGGCTCGTCGTTCAACGCCTTCGCGTGCCACTTGTTGAAAAATCGTCACATCGGTATACGGCGCCACCAACCGCCCGTATAGTGCCGAATATGGCTGCTGGCGGGGGAGTCGGAGCCGCCTCGTCGACGAGGACGCCGAGCTGGGCGGTGCGCATCCGGGGGGCGGACGGGAAGATCATGGGGGCCGGTGTTCTGCTGAGCCCCGACCGGGTCCTGACCTGCGCCCATGTCGTCGAACAGGCGGCGGACCGGATCACCGCGGAGTTCGTCGCCGCCGCCGGCCCCGGCAACGGCGCCGTGCCCGCGGCGGAAGCCCACGTGGAGGCGCTGGTCCCGAACGTCGTGGACGCCGACGGCGAATTCAGCGGGGACCTCGCCCTGCTGCGGCTGGCACGGCCCAGGCCGAAGGAGGCTCCGACCCGGCTGCACCGGCTGTCCGCCTCCGACCGCCAGGTGCGCATGTACGGCTTCCCGGCCGGCTACGACGGCGGCGTATGGTTCCGCGCCACCGCCGTCGGCGGCACGGGCCGCGACGGGCTCGTGCAGCTCGCCCCCGCCACTCCCGGCGAGGTGGCCACCCGCGGCTGCAGCGGCGCCGGAGTGGTCGACATCCTGACCGGCGAGGTCATCGGCATCATCCTGAACCGCAAGGTGGACCGGAACGGCAATCGGTTCTCGTACATGAGCCCCGCCGAGACCATCGTCCGGTACCTGCCCGGCGTGCACCGCTGGACCGAGGGCCCCACCGCCGTCGACGCCGCGCTGAGATCCACCGCGGACGACACCTCCGAGGCGCTGCTCGACGAGCCGTTCGCCCAGCGCCTCACCGCGTGGCTGCGCGGGGACGACGCCCGGCAGGTGAAGATCAGCGTGGTCCGCCACGACGAAGCCGCCCGCGACGCCACCCTGCGCCGCACCATCACCCTCGCCGACCGCGAGTTACGCACTCCCGTGTCCGTCGACCGCGCCTCGCTGGACCCGCCGGACACGGTCCCCTCGGCCGGCGGCCACGACCTGGCCCTGGACGCCACCCGGAAGACCACCGCAGAGATCGCCGAGCGCATCGCCGAACGCATGGGCCTGCGCAACCCCCCGGAGCGGCCCGCCGTCGACCGGATCAAGGACGCGAAGGTCACCGTCTCGCTCGTCGTCTTCGGCGTCGACGAGGCACGGGACCCGCGCGCCCTGCTGGACCTGCTGGACGTGCTGCGCTCCGGGGGCAGCCGGCTGCTCCTCGTCTTCCGCACCGCCGGTGACTGGCACGACGAGGCGTGCCGACGGCTGGTGACCGAGCCCGCGCTGGAGCGCCGGGCACGGCTCGTCGAACGGCTCAGGGAGATCACCGGCCCGCTCGCCCGGGCGCTGCACGAACGCCGGGCCACCGTGGTGCCGTACGGCGTCCGGCCCTTCGACGCCGACCTGGTGGCCGCGCACGCCGCCCTCGCCGATCTCACCCACGGGCGCACCCACGGCCGGGACGACCCCCCGCACGGCCCGGACCTCGGCGGCTACGAACGGCTGGCCGAGCGGGTCGCCGCCCGGCTCGCCGGGACCGTCGCCCGGCTCGACCGGCTGATCGACCGGCGCGAGGAACTCCGCGGCCGGCTGCGCAGCTACCACGTCCTGCACCAGCGCACCACCCACGGCAAGGAGGATCCGGCGGTGGACGCCCTGTACTTGCGGGCACACGAACTGCTCCAGAGCAGACCCTGTGACATCCGGGCGGCCGAGGCGGCGGTGCGCGCCTACACCCGCCGCGTCGAACAGCCGCACCGCGGCGAGGAGTTCTCCTCATGACCGGCCCGGCCTGCGTCAGACCCGACTGCGAGGGCGGCCACATCATGGGCACCGGGTTCTGCGACACCTGCCTGCGCCGGCCGCTCGCGCCCGCGACCCCGCCGGACGCGGCCGGCACCGCGCGGCCACCCGGCACCGCGCCCCCGGGCCAGGGCCCGGGCGAGGGGGACGGGGGCGGCGGCGGACGGTGGCCCTCCACGCCGGGCCCCGGCTCCGTCGAACTCGACCGCGACGGCCTGCCGGTGCTGCCGTACCTGCCGTCCCCCGCCCCGTCGGAGGCCGCCGAGACCACCGCCCGCCCGCCCACCGGGGGACGCCGCTGCGGCACCCCGAACTGCACCGGCGTCATCGGGATCTCCTACGACAGCGGCCCGGCACCCGACGAGGGCTTCTGCCCGCAGTGCGGCACCGCGTACTCGCTGCGGCCCAAACTGCACCCCGGCGACCTCGTCGGCGGCCACTACAAGGTGCTGGGCTACCTCGCGGTCGGCGGCCAGGGCTGGATCTACCTCGCCGAGGACACCCGCGTCCCCGGCCTCCACGTCGTCCTCAAAGGGCTGATCAACACCGGGGACGCCGTGGCCCGCCGGGCGGCCGTCGAGGAGCGCCGCTCGCTCACCACGCTCCACCACCCGGACATCGTCCGCATCATCACCTACGTCGAGCACCAGGCGCCGGGTGACGACCAGCCCACCGGCTACACCGTCATGGAGTACGTCGGCGGGCGCTCCCTCGCCTGGCTGCGGTACGCCCCCGACGAGGAGCTGACCCGGCTGCTCGGCGGCCCCCTGGAGTTCGGGCACGTGATCACCTACGGGTGCATGATCCTCGGCGCCCTGGAGTACCTGCACGGCCAGGGCCTGCTCTACTGCGACATGAAGCCGGAGAACGTCATCCACTACGGGCGCCGCATCAAGGTCCTCGACCTCGGCGCCATCCGCTCGATCGGCGACCGCAGTTCCACCCTGACCTACACGAGCGGCTTCGCGCCCCCGCCCACGGAGCTGAAGGAGCGCGGCTTCCACATCGACAGCGACCTGTACACCGTCGGCCGCACCCTGAAGTCCCTCGCCGACCGCGCCACCCCGCCGGTCGGACTGGCCGCCCGCTCCTTCGAGAAGCTGATCCACCGCGCCACCGAGCGCAACGTGACCGCCCGGTTCACCTCGGCGGCCGAGATGTCCCGCCAGCTCTGGGAGGTGCTGCGCGAACACCTGGCGCTCGGCGGCCACGAGCCGTACCCGGAGCGCTCCACCCGCTTCCAGCCGACCGCCGAGGTCTTCGGCGGCCGACTCGGCGCCGTCCCCGGACTGGAGCACTGGACCGGCCGGCCCGGCGGCGAGCCCCCGCGGCTGCCCGTGGACGCCCCCGCCCCGCGGGCGACGGCCGCCGCCCTGCCCGTGCCGGTCCCCGACCCCGCCGACGGCGCCGCCCTGCTGCTCGACGGACTCGCCGCCGACACCCCCGACCGCATCGCCGACCGGGCCCGCCAGGACACCCGGCTGCACACCGTCGAGGCCGCGCTGTGGCTGTGCCGCGCCTACCTGGACGCGGGGGAGACGGGCCGCGCCGAGGAGTGGCTGGAGACGGCCGAGAACCGCAACGGCCGCCTCGACTGGCGGACGCACTGGCACCGCGGCCTGCTCCATCTCGTGCGCGGTGACGTCGAGAAGGCCGAAGGCGCGTTCGCCGCGACCTACGACGCGCTCCCCGGGGAGGCCGCGCCCAAACTGGCCCTCGGCTACTGCGCGGAGTACCTCTCCGGGCGGCTGCGGGAGACGGCGGCGCGGGAGAGCGCGGTGGCCGTGGACACCGGGACGGCCGCGGGGCGGCCGCACCGCCCCGACGAGACGCAGACCCGGCGGGCCCAGGCCCGTGAACGGCAGGCCGAGGAGTTCTACGAGGCCGTCCGGCGACGCGACCCCACCCAGGGCAGCGCCGCCTTCGGCCTGGCCCGGATCCGGCTGCGCGGCGGCGACCGGCGTGGGGCCGTCGCCGTACTCGACGAGGTGCCGCCCACGGCACGCCACCACGACGCCGCGCGCGTCGCCGCGATCCGGGTGCTGGCCGGGCGGCTGCCCGACGGGACCGGTCCCGGCACCGGGGAACTCGCCGAGGCCGCCCGGCGGCTGGCCGAGCGGCTGCCCGACGCGAGCGAGCCCGGCACCGCGCGGGCGACCGCGGCCGCCGCCGCCGCCGAGCGGCCGGCCGGACCGGGCCTGGACGGCGCCGGCTCCCGCGAGCAGCCGGCGCGCGACCGGCTGGTCACCGAAGTACGGGAGTACGCGCTGGTGTGCCGGCCGCCCGGTGGCTGGGGCGACGGCTTCCCCACCGGGGCACTGTTCGGCCCCGAGGACACCCCCGAGGCGCTGCGCGCCCTGCTGTCCCGGTCGCTGAAACGGCTCGCGGATCAGGCCGGCAGCGCGGACGAGCGCGGCGACCTGCTCGACCGGGCGTACGCGGTCCTGCCCGAACCTGCGGGCCTGCGGGAGCGACTGCGGGTGCGCCGGCAGCGGCGGCCCCGGCGCGCGGCCTGACGGGCGGCCTGGCAGGTGGCGGCACGGCGGTGACAGGGCGGGGGTGGGTGGCAGGGCGCGGCGAGTGACGGGATGCGGGGGTGACGGGAGCGGCGAGTGACGGGGTGCGGGGGATGACATGGCGCGGTGGGTGACAAGGCGCGGTGGGTGACGGGACGCGGCGGATGGCACGGCACGGCAGGTGACACGGCACGGCGGAAGACACGGCACGGCGTGAGACGGCGTACGGCGGCGACGACGAGGGCGAGGTGCACGGACGTGGAGACGGGAGAGCCCCGGGCGGGCGGAACGGCCGGGCAGGTCACGGTCGGGCTGGAGATCAGCCAGTGGAAGTACCTGTCGAGCGAGGCGGACGACCCGCAGATGCACGCCATCCTCAGCGTGCGCGTGGACGGCACCGGGGGCGGCGGGTCTGCCGGGCCGCTGCTCGCGCAGGTGCTGGCGGTGGACTGCTCCAGCTCCATGACCTGGCCCCCGGACAAGCTGCACGCCGCCCAGCAGGCGGCCGTCGCCGCGATCCGGATGCTGCCCGACGGCACCCCGTTCGCGGTGGTCCGCGGCAACGACCAGGCGGGCATGGTGTATCCGGACACGCCCGGCATGGCCCGCGCCGACGCCCGGCGGCGGGCCGAGGCCGAGCGGGCCGTGCTCCGGCTCGTCGCGGGCGGCGGCACCTGCATCGGCGCCTGGCTCGACCTGTCCCGCCGGCTGCTCGCCGAGCAGGACGCACCCATCGGACACGTCCTGCTGCTCACCGACGGCAAGAACCAGCACGACGAGCAGATGCCGCTCGCCCGGGTGCTGGAGACCTGCGCGGGCCGGTTCGTCTGCGACGCCTGGGGCATCGGCGACGGCTGGGACGCCCACGAGCTGCTGCGGATCACCAGCAGACTGCACGGCAGCGCCTCCTCCGTGCACGACGAGGCCGAACTGCCGGCGGAGTACGAGAAGCTGATGGCCCGCCTGCTCACCAAGACCGTGCCCGAGCTGGCGGTCTCCGTGACCCCCATGGGCGGGTCAGCCGTGCGCTACCTCAAGCAGGTCTTCCCGACCGAGGTGGAACTCCTCGCGGAGCCGGCCGAGGAGGGCACGGACGGTACGGACGGCAGGGACGGCATCCGGTTCGTCACCCGCGCCTGGGGCGACGAGACCCGCCGCTACCAGCTGTGCCTGTCCGCCGACCCCACCGGCCACCCGCGCGGGGAGGACCTGCAGCTCGCCGTCGTCTCCGTCGGCGTCCCCGGCGGCGAGGCGCTGCTGCCGCCCCCGCAGGCCTGCGTCGTCCACTGGACCGACAACCCCGCCCTGTCCCGGCACACGGACGCCCAGGTCGAGCACTTCGAACACCACCAGCGGCTCGGCGAGGCCGTCGCCGCCGCGGCCGACGCCCACCGCCGCGGCGAGCGCGACCTCGCCGAACACCAGCTGGGCCGGGCCGCCCAGCTCGCGCAGGCCATGGGCGCCGACGAGCAACTGGCGCGGCTGGCCCGCCTGGTGGAGATCGTCGACGCCCGGGCCGCACAGGTCAGGCTGCGCCCCGACGTGACGGCGGTCGACTTCCAGCGCCTGATCACCGGGACCAGCCACACTACCTACGGACCCGTCTCCGGCACCGGCGCCTCGGGCAGCTCGGGCGTCGGCGGGACGGGCGAGGCCGCGGGAGTGACCGTGCCCTGCCCGGCCTGCCACCGGAAGGTGCCGGCGAAGTCCCGGTTCTGCACCTTCTGCCGCCACTCCTTCGCGGAGCGGCCATGAGCACCACCCGCCAGGAACTCGTGCGCCGACTGCGGCGGTTGCTCGCCCTCATCCTCGCCACCACCTGCGCCCTGTTCGTCGCCTACCGCGGCGTCCACGACGACACCGTGCCGCTCGCCTCCTCCAGCACCCCCGGCATCCTCGCCGTCGACACCGCGCGGCACGCCATGCGCCAGGCCCACGAGGAGATCCGCGACAGCGGACCGGAGGGCGACATCAGCGGCGAGTTCCACACCTGGACCTCGGTCGCCCACCAGAGCCTCGCCCTCGCCGCGTCGGAGAACGTCACCGGTGCGAAGGGCCGCCACGACCTGCAGACCATCACCGGGCTGATCGCCGTCTACTCGGCCTGGGTGGAGCGCTGGGGCCAGGAAGCCGACACCGGTTCCCCGCTGCGCGCCGCGTATCTGCACTACGCGGAACGGGTGCTGGGCCTGGACAGCGCGCCCGGCACCGACGGGGACGTCATGAGCCGCCTCGACGCCCTGCGCGCCGAGCAGCTCGCCGAGGCCGAGCGGCAGGCGGCGTTCACCTGGCAGCAGGCCCTGTGGTGGAGCGCGGTCGCCGCCCTGTACGTCGCGCTGTGCCTGGCCCTGCTGGAGACCCAGCGGTTCCTGCGGCGCCGCTTCCGCAAGCCCGTGCAGCTGCGGCTGCTCGCCGCGACCGGGGTGTGCGCGCTCGGCGTGCCGGTGCTGGCGTGGCTGACGATCGAGGCGCACGGCGCGATGGCCGACACCCTCGGCTGGATCCGCGTACGCCGCCAGGACCCGGACCTCGTTCCGGAGGTCGCCGACAACGTGGAACGCTCCCTGGCGGACGCCGGCCTGTGGTCGTCGCTGTCCGACTGGGTGCTGTGGGGAGGGGCCGTGGTGATGGCACTGACACTGTGGGGGCTGCGGCCGCGGATCGCCGAGTACCGGTTCCGGGGGACACGATGAACCGGCCCCTGCCCCAGGACCCGCCCCTGCCCCAGGACCCGCCCGGTCCCCAGGCCCGGGCCCGGACCCGCCCCCGGCCGCGTACGCTCGTCGCGCTCGCCGTCTGCCTGGCGCTGCTCGCCGCCGGCGGGTACGCGGGGGTGCGGTGGGCGCAGGCCCGTGAGGGCACGGTCACCCTGCTCGCCAGCTGGACCGGCCGCGAGGCGACGGAGTTCGAGGAACGGGTCATCGAGGACTTCGAGGACGCCTACGACATCGACGTCGTCTACCAGGGCAGCTCCGCGCTCAGCCAGGTGCTGGCCGCCGACATAGCGGCCGGCAACCCGCCGGACGTGGTGGTCGTGCCCGGCCCCGGCGAACTGCTGACCTACGCCGGCGACGGCCGGCTCCGCCCCCTCGACGGGCTGTTCGACGCCACGCGGTACGACGAGATGTGGGCGCCCCGGGTCCCGGGCGAGCACGGCGCCCTCCACACCTACTGGCTGCCGGTCAAGACCAGCCTGAAGAGCATGGTCTGGTACACGGGCGACAAGCCGACCGCGGCGTCGGCGGACAGCCCCGGCCGGTGGTGCCTGGGCCTGGAGGACGGTGCCGCCTCCGGCTGGCCCGGCACCGACTGGGTCGAGGACATCCTGCTCCAGCAGGCCGGACCCGAACGGTACGAGGACTGGGTGAACGGCACGCTGGGGTGGACCCACGACGACGTGCGCGAGGCCTGGCGCACCTGGGGCGAGACGGTCGGCGCGGGCGACCGGGAGCGCGCCGCGAAGCTGCTGACGACCGGGTTCGCGCAGGACTGCGCCGACACCGGGCGCCTGGAGCACCAGGGGTCCTTCCGCGCGGACCACTGGCGGGCGGCGGGCGGCGACTACGTCCACTCCGCCCAGGTGATCCCCGGCGCCGGGCCCGAGGCCGGGGCCTGGGAGGTCTCCGGCGACCTCGCGGCCCTGCTGACCGACAACCCGGACGCCCGGCAGCTGATCCGCCACCTCGCCGACCCCGCCACCGACCTGCCCGACCACACCGTCAACCGGGCCGCGACCGAGGACCCGGGCACAGACACCATCGAGGCCCGGATCGCCGGGACACTGCGCGAGGACGGCCCGACCCGCTGCTGGGACGCCTCCGACGCCATGCCCCGCACCCTGCGCGACGCCTTCCACCAGGCGGTGCTGCGCCACCTCGTCGAACCGGAGGCGCTGGACGAGCAGTTGAGACACCTGCAGGAACTCAGCGTCGAGCAGCGGCTGCCGGTGTGCGGCGGCGACGGCTGAGCGGGGGGGGGGTGAGCCGGGGGGACCGCTGAGCCAGGGGGTGTCCGCGGAGCCGCGAGCCCTCAGCTCTCCGTCGTCTCCTCGAACAGCGCCTCCTGCTCGCCGCCCTCCTGTTCCGCCTCCCGCTGGAGCCGCTTGACCCGGGCGCCGACCACGACCGCGGTACCGGCGGCCACCGCGCCGAGCGCCACCGGGACCATCCAGCCGCGGTCCAGCACATGGCCGAGGGCGTGGTCGAGGGAGAGGCGGCCGGGGCCGGCGACGGCGATGCCGGTGGCGGCGAGGCCGAGGGTGGCGGCGTACTCGTAGCCGCCGCCCTGGTTGAAGAAGCCGTTGGGGGTGTGCACGGCCGCGGCGCCCGCCATCGCGCCGGCCGCAGCCGCGCCCGCCGCCGGAGTGGCCAGGCCCAGCGCCAGCAGGGTGCCGCCGCCGGTCTCGGCGAGGCCCGCGGCGGTGGCGCTGGCCTTGCCGGGCCGGTAGCCGACGGACTCCATGAACTGGCCGGTGCCCTCGATGCCGTGGCCGCCGAACCAGCCGAACAGCTTCTGCGTGCCGTGCGCCACGAGCACCCCGCCCGTGCCCAGCCGGAGCAGCAGCATGCCCAGATCACGTCGGTCGTAGAACGTCACGTTGACTCCCGGAGCGAACGAACGGAACAAGCGTGTGAGGCGACCCCGCCCCGGTTCCCCCGGCCCACGGTTCCATCCCCGCCGCCCGGGGACCCGTCCGCGACGGCCGTTCGGGTGAGGGCGGGCGCACACGCGCGCACGACACGACCGCGAGCGATGCGAAGGATGCGAGGGACTTCTCCTGCCGCGGGCACCTTCCAGACGGCCCTGAACCGCGTACCGCCGACGGTGTGACACGGCAGCCGTTCCACGGCCCGGTGCCCGCCCCGCGGTGTGTCGCGGGGACCCCCCGGCCCGGTGCCCTGGAACGGCTGCCGTCTCTCCCCCCACCCCCCGGTGATGGTCTGCGGAAGCCCGGCACTCCAAGTGTGAAGTTCCTGTGGAGGAAGTTGAGCACATGTCACCCATCCGGGGCAATGGGGCGGATGGTGAAACTCCGTTTGCGCGGGCGGGCCCGGCCGCCGGTCAGCCGCGTCCCACGTACGGCATCGCCGTCGCCAGCACCGTCGCGAACTGCACGTTCGCCTCCAGCGGCAGCTCCGCCATGTGCCGCACGGTGCGCGCCACATCGGCCACGTCCATCACCGGCTCCGGCACGATCCGCCCGTCCGCCTGGAGCGCCCCGGTCTGCATCCGCGCCGTCATGTCGGTCGCCGCGTTGCCGATGTCGATCTGCCCGACGGCGATGCGGTACGGCCGCCCGTCCAGCGACAGCGACTTGGTCAGGCCGGTCAGCGCGTGCTTGGTGGCGGTGTAGGCGACCGAGTGCGGACGCGGCGTGTGCGCCGAGACCGAGCCGTTGTTGATGATCCGGCCGCCCTGCGGGTCCTGCTCCTTCATCTGCCGGTACGCCGCCTGCGCGCACAGGAACGCCCCGTTGAGGTTGGTGTCCACCACATGCCGCCACGCCTCGTACGGCAGCTCCTCGACCGGCACGCCGCCCGGCCCGAACGTCCCCGCGTTGTTGAACAGCAGGTCCACCCGTCCGAACCGCCCGACCGTCGCCGCGAACAGCGCCGTCACGTCCTCCGGGCGTGACACGTCCGTCCGTACGGCGAGCGAGGCGCCCTCCGGCACCAGCGCCGCCGTCTCCTCCAGGGTCTCGCTCCGGCGCCCCGCCAGCGCCACCGACCAGCCCGCGCGCAGCAGCTCCACGGCCACCGCCCGGCCGATGCCGGAGCCCGCGCCGGTCACCACGGCGATCCCCGGCCGGTCCGTCGCCCCGCTTCCCGTTCGCTTCTCGTTCATGGGCCCGCAGCGTACGGGAGGGTCCGCCATCCGGAACTCATCCATCCGACATGTGGTTGTCGTGAACGCGCCTATCGCGAGTCGTCCCCGGCCACTCCAATGCGTGAGGCATCCATCTGTCAGGGGAGGACCGGATGACTCACGCAGCCCGTCAGCCACAGCACGCCGCCGAACTGCGCGCCGCCGCCCGCCACATCGGCCGGCGCCGCTTCCTCACCGCCACCGGCGCCGCCGCCGCCCTCGCCTTCGCCGTCGGCCTCCCGGCCGCCGGCACCGCGAGCGCCGCCGAACTCGACGCCGCCCGCCTCACCGAGAACCCCTTCACCCTCGGCGTCGCCTCCGGCGACCCCCGGCCCGGCTCGGTCCTGCTGTGGACCCGCCTCGCCCCCGCCCCCTACCAGCCCGACGGCGGACTGCCCGCCCAGCGCGTCACCGTGCACTGGGAACTCGCCCACGACGAGCACTTCCGCCGCCCCGTCAGACGCGGCACCGCCCACGCCCACCCCGAGTTCCACCACACCGTGCACGTCGAGGTCACCCACCTCGCCCCCGGCCGCGTCTACTACTACCGCTTCCACGCCGGCGACTGGACCAGCGAGACCGGCCGCACCCGCACCGCCCCCGCCCCCGGCGACCCCACCACCGCGCTGCGCCTCGCCGCCGTCTCCTGCCAGGCCTACCACGACGGCTACTTCACCGCCTACGGCCATCTCGCCCAGGACGACGTCGACCTCGTCCTCCACCTCGGCGACTACCTCTACGAGTACGCCGTCGACGCCGCCGGCGGCCAGCGCCGCTACACCGACCGCGTCCTGCCCGCCCACTTCAACCGCGAGACCGTCACCCTCGAGGACTACCGCCTGCGCTACGCCCTCTACAAGACCGACCCCGACCTGCGCGCCGCCCACGCCGCGCACCCCTTCGTCGTCACCTGGGACGACCACGAGACCGAGAACAACTACGCCGGCGACACCCCCGAGAACGACGTCCCGCCCGAGGAGTTCCTGCTGCGCCGCGCCGCCGCCTACCGCGCCTACTGGGAGAACCAGCCCCTGCGCCGCCCCCAGCTCCCCGACGGCCCCGACATGCGGCTCTACCGCCGACTGCACTGGGGACGGCTCGCCCAGTTCGACATCCTCGACACCCGCCAGTACCGCACCAACCAGGCCTACGGCGACGGCGCCCGCGTCCCCGGCCCCGAGGTCGACGACCCGGCGCGCACCATGACCGGCGAGACCCAGGAGCGCTGGCTGCTCGACGGCTGGCAGCGCTCCAAGGCGCTGTGGAACCTCATGCCGCAGCAGGTCGTCTTCTCGCAGCGCAAGTTCGACCTCACCGAGCCGTCGCGGGTGTCGATGGACGCCTGGGACGGCTACCGCGCCTCACGCCGCCGGGTGCTGGACGGCGCGCGGGCGGCCGGCGTCGAGAACCTGATGGTCCTCACCGGCGACGTCCACGTCGGCTACGGCTTCGACATCAAGGAGGACTTCGACGACCCGGACTCCCGCACCGTCGGCACCGAGATCGTCGCCACCTCGATCGCCAGCGGCCGCGACGGCGCCGACAAGCCCGCCAACTGGGACACCTACATGCGCGCCAACCCGCACCTGAGGTTCTACAACGGCCGGCGCGGCTACGTCGCGGTCACCCTGGACCGCGAGCAGGCACGCGCCGACTACCGGACCGTGCCGTACGTGACCACGCCCGGGGCGCCGGTCACGACGGCCGCGTCCTTCGTCACCCGCGCGGGGGAGCCGGGGCTCACACCGGCATGAGGTCACCGGCGGAGTCCCCGGTGGGGTCCGCGTCGGGGTCCGCGTCGGGGGTCTCACCCGGGTAGCGGACGCCGACGCGGTCCCGGATCGCGTCGAGCGTCCGCATCACCGCGAGGGTGCCGTCGAGCGGGACCAGCGGGGACTCGGTCTCGCCGGCCCGCAGCGCCCGCATCACCTCGCGGGCCTCGTGCCTGAAGCTGTTGTGCGCGCCGGCCGCCTTGTCGTGCACGAACTCCTCCGGCTCGCGTCCCGCGCGGTGCAGCACGAACCGCTCCGGGTGGAAGAAGCCGTGCGGGATGTCGATCCGGCCCAGCGAACCGGTCACGGACGCCGCCGTCGGCGTACCGCCCACGATGGAGCAGTGCACCGAAGCGAGAGCACCGCTCTCATAGGAGAGCACCGCACCCGTCTGGAGATCGACGCCCTCCTCCGAGAGCACCGCACTCGCCGCGACCCCGGCCGGCTCACCCAGCAGCAACTGCGCGAACGACACCGGATACACCCCCAGATCCAGCAGCGCGCCCCCGCCCTGCAACGGATCCCGCAGCCGGTGCGAGGGCGGGAACGGGCCCGCCAGCCCGAAGTCCGCCTGCACACTGCGCACCTCGCCGACCGCCCCGTCCGCCACCAGCGCCTTCAGCCGCCGCATCAGCGGGGAGCAGTACATCCACATGGCCTCCATCAGGAAGCGCCCGTGCTCCCGCGCCAGCGCCACCAGCTCCCCGGCCTCCCGCGCGTTCAGCGTGAACGGCTTCTCCAGCAGCACGTTCCGCCCCGCCGCCAGACACAGCCCGGCCGCCGCCCGGTGCGCCGCGTGCGGGGTCGCCACGTACACCACGTCCACGCCCTCGTCGCGCGCCAGCCCCTCCCAGCCGCCGTACGCCCGCTCGATCCCGAACCGCTCCGCGAACGCCGCCGCCGACGCCTCGCTGCGCGACGCCACCGCCACCACCTCCGCGTCCGGCAGATCCACCAGATCCGCCGTGAACGCGGCGGCGATCCCGCCGGTCGCCAGAATTCCCCACCGCACGCTGTCCGCCGTCATTCCCCGCCCCACGCTCCACTCAGTGACACCAGGCACTCCGTTCGAGCTGAGAGCATAGGGACCGTACTGCGGAAAAAGGGAGGGCCACATGCCCGAAGGCGGGGCATCCATACCGGAACTGTCACAGGCGGCCGCCCCCGAGGCACGGCCGCCCCTGCGTGCCCGGCGCGCCGCCGGACTGCTGCTGACCCTGGTCCTCGGCGGCCTCACCGCCACGCCCCCGCTGGCGATGGACATGTACCTCCCCGCCCTGCCCGAGGTCACCCGCGCCCTGCACGCCCCCGCCGCCACCGTCCAGCTCACCCTCACCGCCTGCCTGGCCGGCATGGCGCTCGGCCAGCTCGTGGCCGGCCCGATGAGCGACCGCTGGGGCCGCCGCCGCCCGCTGCTCACCGGGCTCGCCGTGTACGTCGTCGCCACCGCCCTGTGCGCGTTCGCGCCCACCGTCGAGACCCTGGTCGCCTTCCGCCTGGCCCAGGGCCTCGCGGGCGCCGCCGGCATCGTCATCGCCCGCGCGATCGTGCGCGACCTCTACGACGGCGTGGAGATGGCCCGCTTCTTCTCCACCCTGATGCTGATCTCCGGGGTCGCCCCCATCGTCGCCCCGCTGATCGGCGGACAGGTCCTGCGGGTCACCGACTGGCGGGGCGTGTTCGTCGTCCTCACCGTCGTCGGCGCGCTGCTCGCCGTGGTGGTGTGGGCGAAACTCCCCGAGACGCTGCCGCCCGCCGGCCGGCACTCCGGCGGCGTCGGCGAGACCCTGCGCTCGATGCGCGGCCTGCTGTCCGACGCCCCGTTCACCGGCTACCTCCTCGCCGGCGGCTTCGCCTTCGCCGCGCTGTTCGCCTACATCGCCGCCTCCCCCTTCGTCATCCAGGAGATCCACGGCGCCTCACCGCAGACCTTCAGCCTGCTGTTCGGCCTGAACTCGGTCGGCCTCGTCCTCGCCGGGCAGATCAACGGCAGGCTGCTGATCGGGCGGGTCCGGCTGGACCGGGTCCTCGCCGTCGGCCTGACCACCGTCGTCCTGGCCGCGACCGCGCTGCTGCTGATGTCGCTCGGCGTCTTCGGCGAGATGGGGCTCACCCCCGTGGCCGCCGCGCTGTTCGTCCTGATGTCCGCGATGGGCATCACCCTGCCCAACACCCAGTCCCTCGCCCTCATGCGCACCCGGCACGCGGCCGGCTCCGCCTCCGCGCTGATCGGCACCTCCTCCTTCCTCATCGGGGCCGTCGCCTCCCCGCTCGTCGGGATCGCCGGGGAGGACACCGCCGTGCCGATGGCGGTCGTCCAGCTGGTGGCCGCACTGGTCGCCACGGCGTGTTTCGTGGCACTGTGCCGCCCCTGGAAGGCGGGCACGAGCACCGAAGGGGCGATTTCGCGCGCGCACGCGCCGAAGCGGAACGAGGAGGGGGAGGAGCGCTGAGCGCACCGAAACTGCGCAGCGGCACACCGGAACGGGCCGGGCTCGACCCGGCCGAACTGGACCACCTGGTCCGCGAGGTCCGCGACCTCACCACCGGCGACCGCCCCTGGGCGGCCGGCGCGGTCGTGGTCGCCGGACGCGGACCGGTGATCGCGGTCGAGGAAGCGGCGGGCTGGGCCGTGCGCTACGCCGCCTACGACCCGCAGCGCGACACCGGAGTGGAACTGCCCGAGACGGCCCGCGTCCCGATGACCGTCGACACCCCGTTCGACCTGGCCTCCCTGACCAAGCTGTTCACCTCGGTCGCGGCGGTCCAGCAGATCGAGCGCGGCACCCTCGGCATCGACGCGGCGGTCGGCGCGTACCTCCCCGAGTTCCGCGCCGCCGCCCGGCACGGCATCACCGTACGGCAGCTGCTCACCCACACCTCCGGGCTGCGGCCCGACCTGCCGCTGTACGACTGCGCCGACGACGCCGAACGGCTCGCCCTGCTGCGCGCCGAGCCGCCCACCGGCGAACCCGGCGTCCACCGCTACTCGGACCTCAACATGCTGCTGCTCCAGCACGTCCTGGAACGCGTCACCGGCCGCCCGCTGGACGCCCTCGTCCGGGACGGCATCACCCGCCCCCTCGCCATGACGGCCACCCACTTCGGCCCCTGCCCCGGCGCGGCGGCCACCGAGGACCAGCGGCGGCCGTGGGCCAAGGCGGACCGGGGCATGCTGCGGGGCGTCGTGCACGACGAGAACGCCTGGGCGCTCGGCGGCGTGGCCGGGCACGCGGGCCTCTTCTCCACGGGACGGGACCTCGCCGTCTTCTGCCGGGCCCTGCTGGCGGGCGGCGCGTACGGTCCCGCGCGCATCCTCGGCCCGGACTTCGTGGAACTCCTGCTCACCCCGCCCGGCCTCGGCTTCGCCCTCGACCAGCCCTGGTTCATGGGCGCCCTGGCGGGGCGGGGCGCGGCCGGCCACACCGGCTTCACGGGCACGTCCCTCGTCCTGGACCCGGCCACGGACACCTTCCTCATCCTGCTGGCGAACACGGTCCACCCCCGCCGCCGCGCCCCGGACAGCAGACCCAGGGCAGCGGCGGCGACACGGGTGGCCCGAGCGGTGCGGGGGGTGTCGGCGGTACGGGGGGTGTGAGCGGTGCGGGAAGTGCCGGCGGTGCCGGGGGGGGGAGCGGTGTGTGCGCGAACCGGACCCCCACTCGCCCCCACCGCCGCCCGCCCTAGAATCGCAAGGTGAACGCCCCCGCCCCCGCCCCCCTCTCCGCCCCCGCCGACACCCTGCGCGCCGCGCTCGCCGGGCTGCTCGACGGGCTGCCGCCGAAGCAGGCCGCGCAGGCCGTGGAGCGGCTGATCGCGAACTACCGGGGGGCGACCCCGACGCACGCGCCGATCCTGCGGGACCGGGCGGACGTGGCGGCGTACGCGGCGTACCGGATGCCGGCCACCTTCGAGGCGGTGCGCTCGGCGCTCGGGGCGTTCGCCGACGCGGTGCCCGGGTGGGTGCCCGGCAGCCACACCGACGTCGGCGGCGGGACCGGCGCCGCCACCTGGGCGGTCAGCGCCACCTGGCCGGGCGTGCGCCCGGTGACCGTGCTGGACTGGGCCGAGCCCGCGCTCGCCCTCGGCCGGGAGATCGCCGCCGCGAACCCCGCGCTGCGCGACGCCCGCTGGCAGCGCTCTCGCATCGGAGCGGTGCTCTCCTTGGAGAGCACTGATCTGGTCACCGTCTCCTACGTCCTCAACGAGCTGTCCGAGCCGGACCGCGCCGCCCTCGTCGACGCCGCCGCCGCGGCCGCGCAGACCGTCGTGATCGTCGAGGCCGGCACCCCCGACGGCTACGCCCGGATGCTCGCCGCCCGCGACCGCCTCGTCGCCGCCGGCTTCCGCGTCGCCGCCCCCTGCCCGCACAGTGCCGCTTGCCCCATCGCCCCCGGCACGGACTGGTGCCACTTCTCCGCGCGGGTCAGCCGTTCCTCCCTGCACCGCCAGGTCAAGGGCGGCTCCCTCGCCTACGAGGACGAGAAGTTCAGCTACGTCGCCGCCACCCGCCTCCCCGTCACCCCGGCCCCCGCCCGGGTCGTCCGCAAGCCGCAGATCCGCAAGGGCCAGGTCCTCCTCGACCTGTGCGAGACCGACGAACGGCTGCGCCGCGTCACCGTCACCAAGCGCCACGGCGACGACTACCGCGCCGCCCGCGACACCGACTGGGGCGACGCGTGGCCACCGGCGCGGGACACCGACGGCCACGACACCCCCTAGGGGACCTCTCTTCGATCATCCGGTAGTGCCGTTGTCCCGGCTGCCCTCCCGACCGCTGTCCCGATCGTTGTCACGGCTGTTCTCCCGGCCGTGCTCCTGAAGCCTGCGCAGCAGCTCCCGCTTCTGCGCCTGCGGGTCCTGGCCGCCGCCGATCCGGCCGCCCTTGCCGCCGCCCCGCAGGGCCGTGCGGCCGAGCTTCTGGCGCGTACCGCCGACGCCCAGCAGGTTTCCGGCTCCGCCTCGGGTCATGGTGTGCCTCCTCGCTCCTCGTGAGGTGATGGACTCCCTCGATGGTGAGATAGTGACGAGACGTCTCGTCTCGCAAGTCCATCCCGCTCAGCGTGCGGCGAGACGCACCGTCTTGTCAACCTGATAGATTCGAGCCATGTCCTCAGCCACCAGGAAGCCCGCCCCCGACGCCACCCGCCGCAGCGAGAAGTCGCGCCGCGCCATCTACGACGCCGCCCTCGCGCTCGTCGGCGAGGTCGGCTACCCCAAGACCACCATCGAGGGCATCGCCGCCCGCGCCGGCGTCGGCAAGCAGACGATCTACCGCTGGTGGTCCTCGAAGGCCGACGTCCTGATGGAGGCCTTCCTCGACCTGGCCGAGCAGGCCAACGAGCAGGCCGGCGGCAAGCCCGGCGACCGCGCCCTCCCCGACACCGGCGACCTCGCCGCCGACCTCAAGCTGGTCCTGCGCGCCACCGTCGACGAACTGCTCGACCCGCGCTTCGAGGTCCCCAGCCGCGCCCTCGCCGCCGAGGGGGTCGTCAACGAGGAGATGGGCCGCACCGTCGTCGCCCGGCTGCTCGAACCCTCGCTCCAGCTCTACGCCGACCGGCTGCGCGCCGCCCAGGACGCCGGGCACGTCCGCCCGGACGTCGACCCGCGCATCGCCCTGGAGCTCGTCGTCTCGCCGCTCGCCCAGCGCTGGCTCCAGCGCACGGGCCCGATCTCCCACGAGTACACCGACACCCTCGTCGACTACGCCCTCTACGGCCTCGTCCCGCGCTGAGCCCCCCGAAGCCACCGAGACCCTTGAAAGCCACCGAAGCCACCGAAGCCACCGAAGCCACCGAAGCCTTTGAAGCCACCGGAGCCCCGGAAGCGACCGGCCCCAGGCTCCGGCCCCTGCCCATAAATCCCGGCAAAGCCCTTCATGGGCCCTGATCCCGGTGTGGGGTATGTCTCGCCCCGCCTACCCCGGTTGGGGACTTCGGCCCCCCGGAGCGCACGATGGTGGGACGATAGGGCATGCTGTTCGGCACGACAGGCGAGGCGAGGGGATAGATGAGCGCGGAGTTCGGCGGCCGGACCGGCCTGCGGGGCAAACTCACCCAGTGGCTGCGCGGAGGCGGCCGCGAGGACGCCGCCGGCGACGGCGGCCGTGAGGCCCTGCTGCTCGCCGCCGCCGCCGCGGGGCTGCCACTGGCCCCCGCCGCGCACCCGGCGCCCGGCTACCGGTGCTCCTGCGACCGGGTCGGCTGTCCCACCCCCGCCCGCCACCCGGTCTCCTTCGCCTGGCAGACGCAGTCCACCACCGACCGCGCCCAGATCGAACGCTGGGCCCGCCACCAGCCCCAGGCCAACTTCATCACCGCGACCGGCATGGTCCACGACGTCCTCGACGTACCGCTGGAGGCCGGCCGCGAAGCCCTCGCCGGGCTGCTCGCCGCGGGGATCGACGTCGGCCCGGTCGCGGAGAGCGACGACGGCCGGATGCTGTTCTTCACCCTCACCCGGGGCACCCCGGAGGACGAGGACGAGTGGTGGCCGTGCGAGCTGGACTGTCACCCCGAGACCATGGACGAGCACCCGGGCCTGCGCTGGCACTGCCGCGGCTCCTACGTCCTCGTCCCGCCCGCGCGGCTGCCCGGCGACGACCAGACCGTGCACTGGGTACGCGGCCCCGAGCACGCGCTGCCCGACCCGCTGACCCTCCTGGAGCACCTCACCGACGCCTGCGCCCGGTACGCCGGCGCGGAGTCCGACCACGCGAGCGCGGCCTGGCCCCTGCGCCACTGACCGAACCGGACGCGGCGCACGGCACGGACACCACCGGACGGCACGCACACCAGGCCCGCCACGCACACCAGGGACACCACCGGCGCCCGGCCGCGCCTACTCGCCCTTCGCCGACGTCAGCCCCTGGATCCGCCCCAGCACGGACACCTGCGCCCCGGCACCCTTCCGCGGGTCGAGGGCCACCTCGTTGGAGACGTACTCCATCGTCAGCGACTGCTTGATCTCGCCGGTCGTCAGCGCCAGCACGTCCTCGTCCGGCGTGGGCACGGTGGCGCCCGAGTGGGCGGTCTGCTTCACGTAGTGGCGGGTGCTGAAGAACACCAGCGCCCCGCCGTCCTTCGTGCGCAACGCCACCGGGGCGTACGCGCCCTCGGTCAGCGGCGTGTCGATGTACTGGGTGGCCAGACCCGGCTTGCGCGCGTTCTTCTGCCGCTGGGTGCGCCACTGGCTGGTGTGCAGGCCGGGCGCGAAGTCCGGGCCGTTCTCCTTGAGGTACGTCGTGTACGCCTTGCTCAACCCGCCCGGGGAGAAGGCCAGTCCGGGCGCGTTCGCGGGCACGGCCTCGGCCCAGCCGTCCTTGTCGGTCTTGAACTCCGGTACGGCGTCCGGCGCGACGAGCGTCAGGTACGACACCTCCCACGGCGCGTCGAGCGCGTTGCGGGTGAAGACCATCAGCCAGCGGGCCTGCCCGCCCTTGTTCGCCTTGGCGTCGGCCAGGAACCAGCGCGGCCAGCCGGCCTTCTTCGGGATGGTGTACTCGGCGTCGGAGAACTCCAGCGGGCTGTGATCCGGGTTGCCCGCCGGGTTGTTGGCCCGGCCCGCCTTCAGCCGGGCGCCGTCGATGTCGGCGAGCGGGCCGGTGACGTAGTCGGCGTCGAGGGTGCTGTCGTAGTCCTTGTCGGCCCTGTTGTACGCGGTCGTGAACTTCTCCAGCGCCTTCGCGGCCTCGGCGCGGGTGGTCGCGGGCAGCACCTCCCGCTCACCGTGCACGACCACACACCCGCTCGCCGTCAGCGACAAAGCGGTCAACGAGGCTGCTATGAGAGCGATTCGGGCACGCCTGCGATCCCTGGTCATCGGGCTCCTTCACCTTCCCCTTCCCGGGGGCGAACCCTACCGGGGCCGGACGCCCGGCCCCGCACGGGCTTCGGTTCCGGGACGGCGACTCCCGCGCGCCCCGCCGGCCGGGGGAGCCGCCCCGCGGTCAGACGTCCCGGTGCGGAGTCACCTCACCGGTCAGGTGTCCCGGCGCGGAGTCACCAGCACCGCTCCCGTGCGCGGATGCGGCAGCACCTCGACGGGCTGGTCGTAGACCTCGGACAGCATCCGGCCGGAGAAGACCCGCGCGGGCGGGCCGTCCGCGGCCACCCGGCCCGCCCGCAGGACGGCGGCCCGGTGCGCGTAGGCGGCGGCCAGGCCCAGGTCGTGCAGGACGACGACCACCGCGTCCCCGGCCGCGGCCCGCTCCCGGCACAGCCGCAGCACCAGCTCCTGGTGTCTGAGGTCGAGCGCGGCGGTCGGCTCGTCGAGCAGCAGCAGCGGGGCCCGCTGGGCGAGCACCCGGGCGAGCGCGACCCTCGCCCGCTCGCCGCCGCTGAGCGCGGAGAACGGCCGTACGGCCAAGGCGGTCACCTCGGTCGCGGCCATCGCCGCCGCCACCGCGGCGTCGTCCTCGTCCTCCAGCGGCGTCCCGGCCCACGGCGCCCGGCCCATCCGGACCACCTCCGCCACCGTGAACGGGAAGGACAGCGCCGCCGACTGCGGCAACACCGATCGCCGAAGCGCCAGTTCGGCGCGGACCAGTCGCCCGCCGGGCGGCCGTGCAGGCGTACGACGCCCCCGGCGGCCGGGAGGTCGGCGGCCAGCGCGCCGAGCAGCGTGGACTTGCCCGCGCCGTTGGGAGCGACCAGGGCCAGCACCTCGCCCGCGCGGACGGTGACGTCGACGCCGCGCAGCACCTCGCGCGCGCCGAGCCGCACACGCAGGCCCTCGGTCCCGGCGAGGACGTCGCCGGGGGCCGGGGCGGACGGGGGAGCGGGGCGCCGGGAGCGCAGCGGTGCCATCAGGCCCAGCCTCCTTGCCTGCGCCGGGTGCGGCGCAGCAGCCAGAAGAAGAACGGACTGCCGACCAGGGCGGTCAGCACGCCGAGCGGGAGTTCGGCGGGCGCGGCGAGGGTGCGGGCCGCGAGGTCGGCGGCGAGCAGCACCACCGCGTCGCCCAGCGCGCCGCCGGGGACGAGGAAGCGGTGGCCCGGCCCGGCGGCCATGCGCGGCAGGTGTGGTACGACGAGCCCGACGAAGCCGATCACGCCGGAGACGCTGACCGCGGCGGCCGTCAGCAGCGCCACGACCAGGACGAGCGTGATCCGCAGCCGTTCCACGTCCACGCCGAGGTGCCGGGCGGGCCGGTCGCCGAGCGCGAGCAGGTCCAGGCGGCGGGCGTAGAGCGGGGTGACGGCGAGACCGGCCGCCGCGCACGGCAGCACGGCGAGCACCTTGGGCCAGGTGGCCTGGGCGAGCGAGCCCAGCTGCCGGAAGGTGATCCGGTTCACCGCGGCGGTGTCGGCGAGGAAGATGAACAGCCCGACCAGTGCCCCGGCGAAGGCGTTGACGGCGATGCCGGTGAGGATGAGTGTCACGACCTCGATGCGGCCGCCGGAGCGGGACATCGCGTACACCAGCGCGACGGTGACCAGTCCGGCGGCGAACGCCATCGCGGGCAGGGTCCAGTTGCCGAGGAAGTCCAGGCCGAGCGAGATCGCGGCGACCGCGCCGACCGCCGCGCCCAGCGAGACACCGATGGTGCCCGGCTCGGCGAGCGGGTTGCCGAACACGCCCTGCATCAGGGCGCCCGCGCAGCCCGGCGAGACGCCGATGAGCAGGGCGAGCACGATCCGCGGGAACCGCACGTTCCACAGCACGGACTCGGCGCCCGGTCCAGTTCGCCGCCGCCGAGTCCGGCCCGGTGCTGCACGGAGGCGAGGACGTCTCCGACGGGGATCGGATAGGCGCCGACGCCGCCGGCGACCGGTACGAGCGTGAGCAGCAGGGCGGCGAGCCCGGCGGTCAGCAGCCACGCCGTGCCGCGGCGCGCGCGGGCCGGGGGGCCGGCGGCGGCCGTGTCCTCGGCGGGGGTCTTCTCCAGAACCGTCACCCGATCAAGGAGGCTCACCTAACTTCGCTGACGAATCGGGGCGTGCCCTCTGGCCGGATCTCGCCCTCGGCCCGGTCGTGAGGCCGCCGTTGTCGGCCACCGCGGTCATATTGTCGGCCCGCCGGTCATCCCGCCCGGATACGATCACGGCCTCCGCCCGCGAGAACTGACGCCGCATCACCCCGAGGAGCCGTCCACCATGCCCACCAGACCTCGCCGCCGTGCCACCGCTCTCGCCGCCGCCGTCGCCACGGCCGCCGCGCTGGGCGCCACGGCGCTCGCCACCGTCGGCGCCCCGGCCGCCGCGGCCGCCGAAGAGCCGCTGACCGGTTACGAGGTGACCTGGGGCATCAACCAGTCGTACCGCACGTACGTCACCACCTTCGCGGCCGGGACCTTCACGCCCGCCGAGGGCGCCTCGCAGGCCGAGGACAACGGCGCCTTCACCTTCGTCGACGGCACCGGCACGCACGACTCCACCGCGCACACCCTCCGGCTCGGCTTCCGGGGCAGCCTCGCGATCGAGTCCAAGGCGCACGGCTTCGCCCTCACCCTCTCCGACGTGCGCTTCGACAGCGGCGACGGCGAACTCACCGCCGACGTCACCCGGGGCGGCACCACCACGCAGGACGTGCCGCTCGCCGAGGTCACCGTCACCCGCGAGATGACGGACATGGCGACCACCCTGACCAAGGAGACCGCGGACATCCTCGGCAGCAAGAGCTACGAGGGCGCGCAAGGCGACCCGCTGACCGTCCGCAAGGCGGCCTCGTCCCCCTCGCCGACCGGCTCGGCGACGGCCACCGCCACGCCCACCTCCTCCGCCACCCCGACCGCGACGCCCACCGGTTCGGCCTCCGCGACCCCGTCCCCGACCGCCACCGGCGCCCCGTCCCCGACGCCCGGCGAGCCGACCCGCCCCGCCCCCACGGCCGACGACCCCGACGCGCCGATCGGCGCCGAGATAGCCGACGGCAGGCTGAGCTGGGGCGTGAAGAAGGCCTTCCGCGCCTATGTCGTGGGCGGCGTCGCCCAGGGCCGGATCACCGTCGCGGACGGCGCCTCCCAGGCCCCCGGCAACGGCGTGTTCACCTTCACCGACGCCAAGGGCACCTACGACACCGGCGCCGACACCCTCACCGCCGCCTTCGAGGGCGCCGTCACCTTCCAGGGCCACCGGCACAACGGCGCCCACGGCCTCGACCTCACCCTCACCGACCTCACCGCCACCCTCGACGCCGGCACCGGCGAACTGACCGCCGACGTCACCAGCCTCGGCGAGACGACCCAGGACGTCGTCCTCGCCGAACTCACCGCCCGGTCCGCCGAGCTGACCGCGAAGAAGGACGTCATCACCCTCGACGACGTCACCGCGGAGCTGACCGAGGACGGCGCCGACGCCTTCGGCCGCTTCTACCCGGCCGGCACCGAACTCGACCCGCTGGACCTGTCCGTCGCCCTCACGCCGGGCGCCGGCCTCCCCGGCGGCGGCCAGACCGGCACCCCGACCGCCACCGCCACCCCGACCGCCACCACCGGCACCACCGGCGCGGCCGGCGGCTCGACCGGCGGCGGCCTGACCGGGAACCTCGCCTCCACCGGCTCCGACGTGCCCGTCGGCGCCCTCGGGGCCGCCGCCGCGGTGACCGTGGCCGCGGGCGCCGGCGTCGTCCTGGCCGTGCGCCGGCGCCGTACGGAGGCATGATCCGCTGTCGGGAAAGGGAGCGGCTCCCTGAGACCGGCCCCCTGCACAGGGCACCCAGAGAGCCGCTCGGACCGGGCCGGCTGGTCCTCACCGTCCGGGACAGGCCCGGTCCGCCGCCGCTGCGCTTCGAGACCGACGGCGGCGGCCGCATCCTGCTGCGGCAGGGCGGCCGGCCCGTCCTGACCGGCCGCCACGAGGGCGAGGGCTGCTGCCGCGACCTCCTCCTGCACCGCCTCGACGGCTACCGCTCCCCGCTGCCGCCCCTGTCCGCGGCCCTGCAACGCTCGCCGGTCAACTGGCGTCACCAGTACGCGCGCCGGCTGGAGGACGCCCCCGAAACGCCGCTGCACGACGGCCGCTGGCAGCTCGCCCGGCGTGAGGTCTTCGAACCCGGCATCTGGGGCGAGGACTTCGTCCGCGAGTGGCCCGGCGCCCGCCTGGAACTGCTGTGCGGCGGCGGCTGGCACGGCGTCCTGCCCCTGCGCCCGCTGTCACCGCCGGACGCGGCCCGCGTCAAGGCGTACCGCAAGCACGCCCGCGAGGGCACCCTCGCGCCCGTCCTGCTGTGGTGGGTGTCGTTCCTCGACGGCTGGGTCATCCTCGACGGCCACGACCGGGCGGTCGCCGCGCTCGCGGAAGGGCGGCAGCCGCCGTGCGTGGAGCTGACCCTGCTGCGCGACGAGGCCGCCTGGCGCCGCACCGCCGACGAGCTGACCGAGGCCCGCGAGCGCGACCGGGAACGCCTGGCGGCCCTGCCCGAGCGGCAGCGGGCGGCCATGGAACGCGGCCACGGCGACATCGTCGCCGACCTGCCCTACGAGGCCGGCCCCACCCCGCTGTGGCCCGCTGATGTTTCAATGCCCCGGTGACTGACTACGACGTGCTGCGCGTGTTCTGCGCGGCCAATGGCGGATACGGCAACGAACTCGGGGTCGTCCGCGACGGATCGGTGCTGCCCGGGGAGAGCGAGCGGCAGGCGCTCGCGGCCAAACTCGGCTTCAGCGAGACGGTCTTCGTCGACGACCCGGAGCGCGGCGTCGTCGACATCTGGACCCCCACCCTGCGGCTGCCCTTCGCCGGCCACCCCTGCGTCGGCGCCGCCTGGCTGCTGGACCTGCCCGAACTGGTCACACCGGCCGGGGTGGTGGGGGCCCGGCAGGACGGGGAGTTCAGCTGGATCGAGGCCCGCGCGGAGTGGGCGCCGCCGCGCACCCTGCGCCGATACGCGACCGCAGCCGAGGTCGACGACCTCGCCGTCCCGCCCAAGGGGGAGTGGATCTATGCCTGGGCGTGGGAGGACGAAGCCGCCGGCCGGATCCGCGCCCGCGCCTTCCCCGGCCGCGACGACGGCATCGACGAGGACGAGGCGACGGGCGCGGCGGCCCTGCTGCTGACCGAGCGGCTGGGCCGGGCCCTGAACATCACCCAGGGCGCCGGCTCCCAGATCCTGACGGCGCCGCAGCCGGGCGGCTGGGTGGAGATCGGCGGACGCGTCGTCCTGGAGCGCTAGCCAGGGAGTGTCCTGGGGTGTGCCGCGTGTCCTAGGCGCTCAGCGGGAACTCCTCGCCGAGCGCCCGGAAGACCGCCGTGTTCAGGGCGAACGCTCGCTTGCACTCGGCGACGATCCGCTGCCGCTCCAGCTCGTCCGCGTTCACCGCGTCCAGCAGCTCCCGGTAGGCCCGCTTGAACGCGGCCGGGTTGGGGATCTCCTCGAAGACGTAGAACCGGACGCCGTCGCCCTTCTTCGCGAACCCCCAGGTCTTCTCCGCCTTGTCGCGGATGATCTGCCCGCCGGAGAGGTCGCCCAGGTAGCGCGTGTAGTGGTGGGCGATGTACCCGCCGGGCCACCGCTCGGCGCACTCCCGCACTCGGTCCGCGTACGCCCGGGTCGCGGGCAGCGCGCTCAGCGAGTCCCGCCAGCCGGGGCCGCGCAGATGCCCCAGGTCCCGCTCCAGCGCGGGCAGCCGGAACAGCTCGCCGCGGATGAAGGGCCCCGCCACCGGATCCGACGCCAGCCGCCGCGCCCCGCCCTCCAGCGCCTCGTAGACGAACCACAGCTGCTCGGTGTAGCGCGCGTACGCGGCGACGCCGAGCCGGCCGCCCAGCAGGTCGCTCATGAAGGTCGAGGTCTCTGCCTCCACGTGCTGCTCCTGGGACGCGGTGCGGATGAGAGTGGAGAACGAGTCCATGGCCCCGGATTCTCTGAGTCAGGTTGCCTGAGTCAATGCCTTGCCGACGCGCTGTCGGTAAATCCTTACCCCTCATCCTCACCCGCCGCACCCGGCACCGCACGCGAAAGGGCCCGCCCTCCGCGGGAGAGCGGGCCCGATGACCAGGGGGAGCGAGCGCTAAGGGAGGGTGAGGATCTCCGCCCCGGTCTCCGTCACCACCAGCGTGTGCTCGAACTGCGCCGTGCGCTTGCGGTCCTTCGTGACCACGGTCCAGCCGTCGTCCCACATGTCGTACTCGTGCGTGCCGAGCGTCAGCATCGGCTCGATCGTGAACGTCATCCCCGGCTGCATGACGGTGGTCGCGTGCGGGCTGTCGTAGTGCGGGATGATCAGGCCCGAGTGGAACGACGAGTTGATGCCGTGCCCGGTGAAGTCCCGCACCACGCCGTAGCCGAACCGCTTGGCGTACGACTCGATGACCCGGCCGATGACGTTGATCTGCCGGCCCGGCTTGACCGCCTTGATCGCCCGGTTCAATGCCTCCCGTGTCCGCTCGACCAGCAGCCGGCTCTCCTCGTCCACGTCACCCACCAGGTACGTGGCGTTGTTGTCGCCGTGCACCCCGCCGATGTACGCGGTCACGTCGAGGTTGACGATGTCGCCGTCGCGCAGCACCGTCGAGTCCGGGATGCCGTGGCAGATCACCTCGTTGACCGAAGTGCACAGCGACTTCGGGAAGCCCCGGTAGCCGAGGGTGGACGGGTAGGCGCCGTGGTCGCACATGTACTCGTGCGCCACCTTGTCCAGCTCGTCCGTGGTGACGCCCGGGGCGATGATCTTCGCGGCCTCCTCCATCGCCCGCGCGGCGATCCGCCCGGCGACCCGCATCGCCTCGATGGTCTCCGGGGTCTGCACCTCCGGCCCGGTGTACGGGGCCGGCGCGGGCTTGCCGACGTACTCGGGGCGGCGGATGTTTCCGGGTACGGAACGGGTGGGAGACAGCTCCCCTGGTACGAGCAGCGACTGGCCAGACATGCCAGCGAGTCTAACCAGCGGGCATGGGGGCACCATGTCCCTGGCGAAAGGAGCCGGTCATGGCCCTGTTCAAGAAGCGCACCGCGGGCAAACCGGGCGAGTGGTACTACTGCCTGGAACACAAGAAGGTCGAGGAGGGACCGGACTGCCCGGGCAAGGACCGCTTCGGTCCCTACACCAGCCGCACCGAGGCCCAGCACGCGATGGAAACGGCCCGCGAACGCAACCTGCAGTGGGAGAACGACCCCCGCTGGCACGACGCCCCGAGCCCGGGCCGCCCGGACGAGAACTGACCGGCCCGAGCGGGCCGACCAGCCCGAGCGGGGGCCGACCGGGCCGAGCGGAGACCGATCGCCCCGAGCGGGCCGACCAGCCCGAGCGGGGGCCGACCGGGCCGAGCGGAGACCGATCGCCCCGAGCGGAGACCGATCGCCCCGAGCGGAGACCGATCGAGCGGGAACCGACCGGGGCCGACGAGGACCGATCGAGTCCGCCCGGCGCCCCGGCATCCCGTGCCCAGGCGCCCCGGCGCCCCGGCACTCCGGCGCCCCGGCACTCCGGCGCCCCGGCACCCCGGTGCCCCGGCATCCCGGCACTCCGGTGCCTCGGGACCCCGCCGCCCTCAGGCCACGCTGGTGCTACCGGGTGCCTTGGCACCCCCGCCCCAGGCCCCCCCGGTGCTACCAGCGCGGTGGCGGTGGTTCCGTCAGCTGGTCGGCGAGGCGGGCCAGGCGGTCGCGGAAGCGGCGGCGGCCCCGGGGCTGGGGCAGCGAGTTCTCGCCGGCCGCCGCGCTGACCAGGTGCTGCACGGTGTCGAGGTCCAGCTCGCCGCCGTCGGGCACGGCCAGCGCCTCATGGGCCATCGTGGCCAGGTCGTCGCCCTCCCCGGGCGTCAGGGCCAGCACCGTCACCCCGGCCCGCCGCGCGTCGTGCACCCGCTCCAGCAGCCGCGCCTCCGCCGGAGCCGGGGCCACCACGAGCAGCGTCTCGCCCCGCCGGGCCGCCTCGATCCGGCCCGGCCCGACGGCCAGATGCGCCGGATCCGCCGGACGCGCGCCGTACCGCACGAGCGTCGGCGCCAGCTCCGGCGTACCCGACCAGGCGGCCTCGTCCACCAGGTGCGCGGCGAGATGCCACGGCTCGTACGCGGGCGTCCCCACCAGCAGCAGCCCGCCGCCGTGCGACACCACCGAGCCGCGCAGCGCCCCCGCGAAGCGCCGCGTGGCCGTCAGCCACTCGGTCCCGGCGAGCACCTCGCGCAACAGCGCCACCCGTACCGCGTCCATGTGCCGCATCCTGCCGCAACCGGCCACCCGGCACCGGCCGTTCACCGCGCATTCGCCCGACCCGGGCAACGCGCGCCGGCGGCCGTGACCCGGCTCACCATGATCCCGTCCGGCGGCGGGGCGGACGGACGGCGGACGTAGAGTCGGCGCATGACCTCTAGCGACAGTGCACAGACCCCCGCGAAGGCCCCCGCCAAGGACCCCTGGGACCTGCCCGACGTCTCCGGGCTCGTCGTCGGCGTGCTCGGCGGTACCGGCCCGCAGGGCAAGGGCCTCGCCTACCGGCTCGCCCAGGCCGGCCAGAAGGTGATCCTCGGTTCGCGGGCCGCCGACCGAGCCGTGGCCGCCGCCGAGGAGCTGGGCCACGGCATCGAGGGCGCCGACAACGCCGAGTGCGCCCGGCGCAGCGACATCGTGATCGTCGCCGTGCCGTGGGAGGGGCACGCGAAGACCCTGGAATCGCTGCGCGGGGAACTGGCCGGGAAGCTGGTCGTGGACTGCGTCAACCCGCTCGGCTTCGACAAGCAGGGCGCCTACGCGCTGAAGCCCGAGGAGGGCAGCGCCGCCCAGCAGGCCGCCGCCCTGCTCCCGGACTCGCGGGTCACCGCCGCCTTCCACCACCTGTCCGCCGTCCTTCTGCAGGACCCGGAGACCGAGCGGATCGACACCGACGTGATGGTGCTCGGCGAGGCGCGGGCCGACGTGGAGATCGTGCAGGCACTGGCCGGGCGCATCCCCGGCATGCGCGGCGTCTACGCCGGCCGGCTGCGCAACGCCCACCAGGTGGAGGCCCTCGTCGCCAACCTGATCTCCGTGAACCGCCGCTACAAGGCGCACGCGGGGCTCCGCGTCACGGACGTATGAGGCCATGGGGGACACTGGTGGGGCACCACCCCGCAGTGTCCCCCGCAAGGAGCCGACCGACATGTCCGTTACGTCCTCGCCCGGCCCGATCCCGCGTCTCGCCCTCTACGCCGCCGTGGTCTGCGTGCTCGCCGTCGTCGCGGCCGTGCTCTCCTTCGCGCGGGGCAGCTGGATCGGCATCGTGTGGGTCCTCATGGCCGGCGTGTCGTCCAACATGTGCTGGTACTACCTGCGGCGCCGCAAGGTCAGCCCGTGACCGAGCAGACCCCGCTGCCCTCCCGCCAGAACCGGTAGAGGTCGTAGCCGCAGTAGGTGTCCAGCTCGCTGATCCCCAGCCCGCGCAGCAGCGCGTCGATCACGTCGAAGAACGCGCCGTTCACCGCCGGGATCCACAGCAGCGCGAACACGATCAGCAGCCCGAACGGGGCCAGCGGCTCCACCTGGCGGCGCACGTTGTACGACAGCCACGGCTCGATCACGCCGTACCCGTCCAGGCCCGGCACCGGCAGGAAGTTCAGGATCGCGGCCGTGACCTGCAGCAGCGCCAGGAACGCCAGCGCGTACCGGAAGTCGCGCGGCACGCCGTCCAGCGCGTCCAGCCAGAACGGGGCCGTGCACACCACCGCGAACAGCACGTTCGTCAGCGGGCCCGCCGCCGAGATCAGGCTGTGCCGCCAGCGGCCCCGGATCCGGCCGCGCTCGATGAAGACGGCACCGCCCGGCAGACCGATCCCGCCCATGATCACGAACAGCACGGGCAGCACGATGCTGAGCAGCGCGTGCGTGTACTTCAGCGGGTTCAGCGTGAGATAGCCCTTGGCGCCGACCGTGATGTCCCCGCCGTGCAGCGCCGTGCGCGCGTGCGCGTACTCGTGCAGGCACAGCGAGACGATCCACGCCGCCGTCACGAACAGGAACACGGCCACCCCGGGCCGGGCCGCGAACCCCGTCCAGGTCGCCCAGCCGGTGACCGCCGTCACGGCGAGGATCCCGACGAAGACGGCACTGGGCCGCCGCTCGCTCGGGCGGATGGTGGCGGTGGTCATGGGGCTCCTGTCGGGAGGGCCAGAGGCAGGGTCGACCGTATCGGTGACAGGGGTTGAACGTTCCGCGCGCGGTACGGGTTCCTGGTAGCCAGGTAGCCTTGAACCGACTCGACCAAGGAGGTGCCGTGACCATCGCCGAGGACTGGGTGGCGGATGCCGTGGAAACCCTGCGGGTGCCCAGGAGGATGCGCCTCCGACTGACCCGGAACGGACTCACCGTGGTACCTGTCACACAGGCGCACGTCACGACACAGATGCGCATCTTCAGCCAGGTCGATGCCCGCCTGCCGGGCTGGATGCCCATCGGCGAGTTCAAGGTGGTCCCCGCTCGCGAGGGGTACACACCGGAGCCCGACGTCTCGGCGCTGCCGGAAGGACAGTGGGATTCCGGAAGCAGTGAGTTCGACGAGGGGCTGCTGCCTTTCGTGGTCGAGGTCGTGTCGCCGGAGAGCAAGAACCGCGACTACAGCACCAAGCCCGACCACTACGCCGCACGCGGCATTCCCGCCTACCTCATCGTCGACGTGCTCTCCGCCCGCTGGACCCTGCTGACCCGCCCTCGGCAAGGCCAGTACCAGCACGAGGAGTCCGGCGTCTTCGGCGACGAGATCGAGGTACCCGTCGCAGATCAGACCCTGACGCTCGACTCCTCGCAGTTCGTGCGGATCTGAAACCCGCGGGCGGCGCCGGGAGCCCCCGGAGAGAATGGACCCCGTGCGCTACCGGATCCTCGGCACCACCCAGGCACTCCGCCCCGACGGCACGGCCGTCCCCGTGGGCGGGGCGCGGCTGCGCGCGCTGCTCACCGTGCTGGCGCTGCGCGCCGGACGCGCCGTGCCCGCCGGGCTGCTCGTCGACGAGGTGTGGGACGGCGACCCGCCCGCCGACGCGCCCGGCGCCCTCCAGGCACTGGTCGGCCGGCTGCGGCGGGCACTCGGCGCGGACGCCGTGGAGTCCGTCGACGGCGGCTACCGGCTCGGCGCGAGCCCCGACGACGTCGACCTGCACCGTTTCACCCGCCTCGCCGACGAGGGTGCCCGCGCCCTCGCCGACGGCGACCCCGACAAGGCCGCCGTCCTCCTCGACGACGCCCTCGCCCTGTGGCGCGACCCGGTCCTCGCCGACCTGCCCGACCGCACCGCCGAGGCGGCCCACTGGGAGACCCGCCGCCTCGACGCCCGCCGCGCCCGCCTCACCGCCGCCCTCGCCCTCGGCCACGCCGAGCAGGCACTGCCCGAACTCACCGCGCTGTGCGACGCCCACCCGCTGGACGAACCGCTCCAGGCGCTGCGGCTGCGCGCCCTGCGCGACGCCGGCCGCCCGGCCGAGGCACTGGCCGCCTACGAGGGCGTACGCCGGCTGCTCGCGGACCGGCTCGGCTCCGACCCCGGAGCCGAACTGCGGGCGCTGCACGCCGAACTGCTGCGGCGGCAGGACACCCCGCCGGCCGCCCCGGCCGCCCGCCCGCCGGGCAATCTGCGGGCCCGGCTGACCTCCTTCGTCGGCCGCGACACCGACATCGAGACGATCCGCGACGACCTCGCCACCGCCCGCCTCGTCACCCTGCTGGGACCCGGCGGCGCCGGGAAGACCCGGCTGTCGCAGGAGGCCGCCGAGAGCGCCGGGGACGTCGCCCGGGACGGGGTGTGGCTGGCGGAGCTGGCCCCGGTCGACGACCCGGCCGCCGTCCCCGAGGCCGTGCTCACCGCGATCGGCGCCCGCGAGACCGTGCTGCACGGCGCGGGCGCGGAGGAACTGCGGGCCGTCACCGACCGCCACGACGACCCCGTCGAACGCCTGGTCGAGCACTGTGCGCGGCGGCGCATGCTGATCGTCCTCGACAACTGCGAGCACGTCGTCACGGCCGCCGCCCGGCTCGTCGCCGAACTGCTGGAGCGCTGCCCGCACCTGACGGTGCTGGCCACCAGCCGCGAACCCCTCGGCGTCCCCGGCGAGGTGCTGCGGCCCGTGGAGCCGCTGCCCGAGCGGTACGCGCTGCGGCTGCTCGCCGACCGCGGCGCCGCCGCCCGGCCCGGCTTCCGGGTGGAGGACGACCCCGAGGCCTGCGCGGAGATCTGCCGCCGCCTCGACGGACTGCCCCTCGCCATCGAACTGGCCGCCGCCCGGCTGCGCATCCTCACCCCCCGGCAGATCGCCGACCGCCTCGACGACCGCTTCCGCCTGCTCACCTCCGGCAGCCGCACCGTCCTGCCCCGCCAGCAGACCCTGCGCGCGGTCGTCGACTGGTCCTGGGACCTGCTCGACGAGGACGAACGGGGCGTCCTGGCCCGGCTGTCCGTCTTCGCCGGCGGCTGCGAACTCGCCGCCGCCGAAGCCGTCTGCGGCCCCGCCGCCCTCGACGCGCTCGGCTCCCTCGTCGACAAGTCCCTGGTGGTCGCCGCCCCCTCCGGCGACGGCGAGATGCGCTACCGGCTGCTGGAGACCGTCGCCGAGTACGCCCGCGAACGCCTCGACGCCTCCGGCCGGCGCGCCGAGACCGAGCGCGCCCACCTCATGTACTACCGCGAACTGGCCCGCACCACCGACCCGTTGCTGCGCGGCCCCGACCAGCTCGCCGCCGTCGAACGGCTGCAGCGCGAGTACGAGAACCTGCGCACCGCGCTGCGCCACGCCGTCGCCGCCCGGGACGAGCAGGAGGCGCTCTGCCTGGTGCTGTCGCTGTGCTGGTACTGGCAGATGCGCGACCTGCGCATCGAGGCCCGCAACTGGTGCCGCGCCGTCATGGACCTCGGCCCCGACCCGTTCGCCGAGCCCGTCCGCAAGGCCGCCCCCGTGTGGGAGCGCTGCACCGACGCGCCGCCGCCCATGACGGGGGAACTCCTCCAGGAGGCCCGGCGCGGCGTCCACCTCGCCCATCTCGCCTGCATGGACACCGAACTGGACTCCTGGCAGAGCCCCGAGGCCCGGCGCAAACTGGAGATCATCGCCCAGGTCTACGAGCCCGGCCTCCCGCAGACCTGCCGCAGCCCCGGCATGCTGTCCTTCTACGCGGTGATGCTGACCGGCGGCATGGACCGGCTCGGCACGATCCTCGACGCCGCCGTCGACACCTGCCGCCGCACCCCCGGCTTCGACTGGGAACTGGCCGCCAGCCTCCAGCTGCGCGCCAACGTCCTCGCCAACCGCGCCGAACACGCCGGCGACGCCGGCCGGGACGCCGACGAGTCGCTGGAGATCTACGAGCGCCTCGGCGACGCCTGGGGCAGCGCCGAGGCGCTGGCCGCGCGCGCCGAGAGCCACGAGCGCAAGGGCCGCTACCGGGAGGCCGCCTTCGACTACGAGGCCGCCATGGAGCACGCCCGGCGCCTGGGCGCCCGCGCCCAGCTGGCGATCCTCTCCGCCCGGCTGGGCAGCGCCCTGCTGGAGGCGGGCGAGACCGAGCGCGGCGAGCGGCTGCTGCGCGAGGCGCTGGACAGCCCGGAGGGCAGCCACAACGAGGCGATGCCGTTCGGCCGGGTCATCCTCGCCGGCTGGCTCAGCATCACCGGCCGGACCGGAGAGGCGCGGGAGCATCTGCGGGCCCTGCGCTCGGACTTCGCCATCGCCCACTTCGCCGTCTTCGACGCGTTCATCCTCGGCCAGGAGGCCTGGGTGGACGCCCTCGACGGCCACTACGAGCAGGCCAGGGAGAAGATCCGACGCGGTCTGGAAAGGGCCGACGACCCGCTGTCGAAGGCGATGGCCCCGCACCTGGTCTCGGCGTATCTCGTCATCGCCGCCCTCGCCCTGGCCGGCTGCGACGGCGGACGCGACGCCCGCGACGCCGCCCGCTGTCTGGGCGCGGCCGACGCGCTGCTGCCGCGCGACCATCTGCCGCCCACCCTGGAGCGCGAGGCCCACGGCCGGGCGGTGGCCGCCGTGCGGGCCGCGCTGACCGCCGAGGAGTACGCGGCGGCGTACGCCGAGGGCGGCCGCCTCACTCTGGAGGAGGCCGCCGCCCTGGTGTGACTCACCTGTGACCCACCGAATGCCCGGTCAGTTCTTGTTCTTGAACTTGTGGATGGCGATCGGCGCCATCACCGCGGTGATCGCCACCGACCAGCCCACGGTCATCAGCAGATCGTGTGCGACCGGGCCGCCCACCATCAGTCCGCGCGCCGCGTCGGCGAGCGTGGACAGCGGGTTGTAGTCGGTGAAGGCCTGGAGCCAGCCCGGCATCGACTGCGGCGGCGCGAACACCGACGAGCCGAACTGCAGCGGCATCAGCACCAGGAACCCCATGCCCTGCACGGCCTGCGCGTTCTTCAGCACGACACCGAGGGTCAGGAACACCCACATCAGCGAGGAGCCGAACACCACCGCGAGGCCCACGGCCGCGAGCAGCCCGCCCCAGCTGGTGACGTCGAACCCGACCAGCATGCCCACGACGAGCAGGATCGCGACTGCGACCAGCATCCGCAGCAGCTCCACCGCGATCTTCGCGAAGAGCACCGAGCCGCGGCCGATGGGCAGGGAGCGGAAGCGGTCCATGACACCGGAGTTGAAGTCCTGGTTGAACCCGGTGCCCACCCCCATCGCCATGTTCATCCCCATCATGGCGAGCAGTCCGGGCACCACGTACTGCACGTACTCGTCCTGCCCGCCGCCCAGCGCCTGCCCGATCGACCCGCCGAAGACGAAGACGAACAGCAGGGTGAACACGATCGGCATCAGCACCGCGTCGAACATCGACTCCGGGTCCTGCCGGATCCACAGCAGATTGCGGCGGACCAGCGCGCCGGTGTGACGCAGATGCCCGCGCAGCGGGATCGGGGTGTCGGAGGCCGGGGCGGTGGTGGTGGTGACGGTGGTGGCGCTCATACGGCGACCTCCTCGCGGGCGTCGGCGGGCGTGGCGTCCTGCGGGGCACTGGCGCGGTGGCCGGTGAGGGACAGGAACACCTCGTCCAGGCTGGGCAGTTCGGTGGTGACGGAGGACAGCGTGATGCCGAGTCCGACGGCCGCGGAGATCACCGCGGTCAGCTGCTCGTCGCTGAGGATCGGCACCAGGACGACGCCGCGCTCGGTGTCGACGGTGGTGGTGGCGAGGCCGGTGATGCCGAGGTCGTCCAGCGCGCGGGCCAGCGGGCGCAGCCGCAGCGGATCGGCCGGCTTCACGCGCAGGGTCCGCCCGCCCACCTTGGCCTTCAGCTCCTCGATGCCGCCGGTCGCGATGACCTTGCCGCGGTCGACGACGGTCAGCTCGGAGGCCAGCTGCTCGGCCTCCTCCATGTACTGGGTGGTCAGCAGGACGGTCACGCCGTCCCCGACCATCCGCTTGACCTCGTCCCACACCTCGTTGCGGGTGCGCGGGTCGAGGCCGGTGGTCGGCTCGTCCAGGTAGAGCACGGCCGGCCGGCCGATCATCGAGGCGGCCAGGTCCAGCCGGCGGCGCATACCGCCGGAGTACGTCGCCGCGGGCCGCTTGGCCGCCTCCGTCAGCGAGAACCGCTCCAGCAGCTCGTCGGCACGGGTCCGCGCCTCCTTGCGGGGCAGGTCCAGCAGCCGCCCGATCAGATACAGGTTCTCCCAGCCGGGCAGCTTCTCGTCCACCGACGCGTACTGCCCCGTCAGCCCGATCACCCGGCGCAGCTGCCGGGGCTGCCGTACGACGTCGTAGCCGGCGACGGTCGCCTGTCCGGCGTCGGGGGAGAGGAGGGTGGACAGGATCCGCACCAGGGTGGTCTTGCCCGCCCCGTTCGGCCCGAGCACCCCCATCACGGTGCCCTCCCGCACGTCCAGGTCGACGCCGTCCAGCGCCTTCGTCTCCCCGAAGTGCTTCACCAGCCCTCGTACGGTCACGGCCGTGTTGCCGTCGTTCTTCTCGATGCGTGTCATGCCGATGACGGTCCCAGTCCCCACCGACAAACCACCGACAGCCCACCGACACCCCGCCGACAGGCCGCCGGCCCGTGCTCTCGCCCGTCGCTGTGAACGGGGACAGCCCCGTCGACGGGGGATGATCGACGGGGCTGTCCGGTTACCGCGGTGGCTCAGTGGACGGAGTGCTCCTCCTGCGGGAACGTTCCGCCGACCACGTCCTCGGCGAACGCCTTCACCGCGTCGCCCATGACCTCGCGCAGGTTCGCGTACTGCTTGACGAACTTCGGTACCCGGCCGCCGGTCAGCCCGAGCATGTCGGTCCACACCAGCACCTGCGCGTCCGTCTCGGCACCCGCCCCGATGCCGACCGTCGGGATGTGCAGGGTCCGGGTCACCTCCGCCGCCAGCTCGGCCGGCACCAGCTCCAGGACCACCGCGAAGGCGCCCGCGTCCTGCACGGCCTTCGCGTCCCGCAGCAGCTGCTGGGCCGCCTCCTCGCCGCGGCCCTGCACCCGGTACCCCATGGCGTTCACCGACTGCGGGGTCAGCCCGATGTGGGCCATCACCGGGATGCCGGACTCCACCAGCAGCCGGATCTGCTCGTGCGAGCGCTCGCCGCCCTCCAGCTTCACGGCCTGCACACCGGCCTCCTTGACCAGCCGGGTCGCCGAGCGCAGCGCCTGCACCGGGCCCTCCTGGTAGGAGCCGAAGGGGAGGTCGCCGACGATCAGGGCGCGCCGGGTGCCCCGTACGACCGCGGCGGAGAGCACGGCCATCTCGTCGAGGGTGACGGGCACGGTGGTCTCGTACCCGAGGTGACAGTTGCCCGCCGAGTCGCCGACGAGGAGCACCGGGATCCCGGCCTCGTCGAAGACGGACGCGGTCATCGCGTCGTACGCGGTGAGCATGGGCCACTTCTCGCCCCGCTCCTTGGCGAGGGCGATGTCCCGGACGGTGACACGGCGGGTGCTCTTGCCCCCGTACAGCGCCTTGCTGCCGTCGGAGGTCCCGGTCTTCGTGCCCGCGGGCGCGGTCTGGGCAGCCGAAAGCTGCGTCATGGCAACGGCTCCTTACGTCATCTCGAGGCGCCCTGACGGCGTCCCCGGATCCCTTCCATGGTGGCACCTCGTGCCAGGGTCGGCCAATACTCCGCGGCGCACCGGTCCGCCCGGCCCCGCGTCAGGGCGATCCGGTGGTGCGGCCCGGCCTCACCGTCCCGCGTGCCGCGGGGCCGCCTGTGGTCCCGAACGGTTCCGAACGGCCCCTGTGCGCCACGCCGGAGAGCCGGAATGTGCGCGTTTCGTCACAGTGGCCGTCCGGCACGCCACAATCGGAACTCCCGGCGCGCCCCCGGTCGTCCTCGTGCCCGTACGGCCGTCGACGGGACGGCGGGAACGGAGCCGATCATCCCCTAGGGTCGTAGCCGCGGGGGAGACGGTGTGCACGGCAGGTAGCGAGGCGACGGTATGGCGCAGCAGGCGTACGTGACGGAGACGGACGGCGGCGGCTCGGGGCCCGAGCGTCGGACATTCGGCATCCGGCGCCTGGCGAACCGTCTCACCGGCGGCCGGCTCGGCGACTCGCGGATCTGGCGCCGCGGTCTGATCACCGCGGCCCTGGCCGTCGTTCTGGCGCTGGTGATGGTGGCGCACGCGTACATCCCCAACCGGTTCGGCAACCTCGGCAGTCTCACCGAGACGTTCCTGCCCTGGCTGGGCCTGGGCGTCCCGGTGCTGCTGCTGGCCGCGGCGGTCCGGCGGTCCGCGACCGCGCTGATCGCGGTGCTGGTCCCGGCGGTCGTCTGGCTCAACCTGTTCGGCGGGCTGCTCACCGACAAGGCGGCCGGCGGCGGCGACCTGACGGTGGCCACGCACAACGTCAACGCCGACAACGCCGACCCGGCCGGCACCGCCCGCGCCGTCGCCGCGTCCGGCGCGGAGGTGGTCGCGCTGGAGGAGCTGCGGGCCTCGGCGGTGCCGACGTACGAGGACGCCCTGGCGCCGACGTACGAGTACCACTCGGTGCAGGGCACCGTCGGGCTGTGGAGCAAGTACCCGCTGAGCGAGATCGCGCCGGTCGACATCAAGCTCGGCTGGACCCGCGCCATGCGCGCCACGGTGACGACCCCGCAGGGGCCGGTCGCGGTCTACGTCGCCCACCTGCCGTCGGTGCGGGTGAAGCTGGAGGCCGGGTTCACCGCCCGCCAGCGCGACACCAGCGCGGACGCGCTCGGCGAGGCCATCGCCGACGAGCGGCTGGAGCGGGTCGTCCTGCTCGGTGACCTCAACGGCACCATGAACGACCGCGCGCTCAACGCGGTGACCTCGCAGATGCGCTCCACGCAGGGCGCGGCGGGCAGCGGCTTCGGCTTCAGCTGGCCGGCGTCGTTCCCGATGGCGCGGATCGACCAGATCATGGTCAAGGGCGTCGAGCCGATGAGCTCGTGGACGCTGCCGCAGACGGGCAGCGACCATCTGCCGGTGGCGGCGCGGGTGCGGATGGACACGCAGTCTTAACCGGCCGGAACAGCGGGCGGGGGAGAATTTGTTCCGTTCCTGAACATACGATGGAACGGAACCCGTCCCCCGCTAGCCCTCGAAAGGCAAGGCCTCCATGCCCCTGGCCCTGCTCGCCCTGGCCGTAGGTGCCTTCGGTATCGGCACGACCGAGTTCGTGATGATGGGCCTGCTGCCCGACGTCGCGGCCGACCTGCGCATCTCCATACCCAGCGCCGGCCACCTGGTCTCCGCGTACGCCCTCGGCGTCGTCATCGGCGCCCCGCTCCTCGCGGCGTTCACCGCGCGCATGCCCCGCCGCACGGTCCTCATCGGGCTCATGGTCCTCTTCGTCGCGGGCAACGCGCTCTCGGCGTTCGCCCCCGACGAGCACTACCTGCTCGCCGCGCGCTTCCTCAGCGGCCTGCCGCACGGCGCCTTCTTCGGCGTCGGAGCCGTCGTCGCCACCACCCTGGTCAGCCCGGAACGCAAGGCCCGCTCGGTCTCGCTGATGTTCCTCGGCCTGACCGTCGCCAACATCGCCGGCGTCCCCGCCGCCACCCTCGTCGGCCAGCACCTGGGCTGGCGCGCCACCTTCCTCGGCGTCAGCGCCATCGGTGTCGCGGCGATCGCCTCCCTCGCCCTGCTGATCCCGCGCGACACCGCGCAGACCCCCGCGACCGGCCTGCGCGGCGAACTGGCCGCCCTGCGCTCCCTGCCGGTCTGGCTCGCCCTCGGCACCACGGTCGCCGGCTTCGGCGCGCTCTTCGCCGCCTACAGCTACATCACCCCGATGCTCACGGACTCAGCGGGCTACGCCGCCACCAGCGTCACGTTCCTGCTCGCCCTCTTCGGCGTCGGCGCGACGATCGGCAACCTCCTCGGCGGCCGCCTCGCCGACCACGCCATGCGTGCCACCCTGTTCGGCGGCCTGCTCTCCCTCGCCGCGGTCCTCGCGGCCTTCCCGCTGCTGATGCGCACGCCCTGGACGGCGGCCCTGGCGGTGACCCTGCTCGGCACCGCCGCCTTCGTCACCGGCTCCCCGCTCCAGCTGATGGTGATGGAGAAGGCCGCCGCCGCCCCGTCCCTGGCCTCCTCCGCCAACCAGGCCGCCTTCAACCTCGCCAACGCCGGCGGCGCCTGGATCGGCGGCCTCGCCCTCGCCGCGGGCCTCGGCACCACCTCCCCGGCCCTGGCCGGCGCCGCGCTCGCGGTCCTCGGCCTCGCGGTCGCGGCCACGGCCCACGCGCTGGACCGCCGCACCGCCCCTCACACCGGCCGCGAACGCCTGGTGGCGGGCCATGTACCGGCGGAGACGGAGCCGGTGCGCGGCTGAACCGCGGGGGAGCGGCGGCTGCTACGGTCCCCGCCGTGACCGAGCCGCCCTCCCCCCTCCCGGACTTCCCCTACCACCCGGACCCCCTGGCCACCGGCGCCGTGGTCCCGACGCGGGACGACACGCCGTGCGCCTGCTGCGGCCGGGTCCGCGGGCACATCTATACAGGCCCGGTCTACGCCGCCGCCGACCTCACCGGCCGCATCTGCCCGTGGTGCATCGCCGACGGCAGCGCCGCCGACCGCTTCGACGCCCACTTCACATCCGGCACCGCCCTCGGCGACGACGTCCCCCAGGAGATCTTCACCGCGGTCGACCGCCGCACCCCCGGCTTCCAGGCCTGGCAGGAGCCCGCCTGGTTCTTCCACTGCGGAGACGGCGCGGCCTTCCTCGGCCCGGCGGGCGCCGCCGACCTCGCGCCGTGCCCTGGCGCCCTGCGGGCCCTGCGCCGCGAAGCCGCCTCCTGGGGCCTGTCCCCGGACCAGGCCGAGCGTCACCTCGCAGCGCTGGACCGCGAGGGCTCGCCGACGGCGTACCTCTTCCGCTGCCGGGTGTGCGCGGCGTACCTCGCCTACGCGGACTTCGCGTAGCGGAACCGGAGCACGCACGACGACGGGGCGGCGAAACGCTTCCGCCGCCCCGGACCACGCACCGCCCGCGCCTACAGCACCGGCAGATTCTTCCGCAGCTCGAACGCGGTGACCTCGCTGCGGTACTCCTCCCACTCCTGGCGCTTGTTGCGCAGGAAGAAGTCGAAGACGTGCTCGCCGAGGGTCTCGGCGACGAGGTCGCTGCTCTCCATGAGGGTCAGGGCCTCGCCGAGGTTCTGCGGGAGGGGTTCGATGCCCATCGCGCGGCGCTCGGCGTTGGAGAGGGCCCAGACGTCGTCCTCGGCGCCCGGCGGGAGTTCGTAGCCCTCCTCGATGCCCTTGAGGCCGGCGGCCAGCAGGACGGCGTAGGCGAGGTAGGGGTTGGCGCCGGAGTCGAGGGAGCGGACCTCGACCCGCGCGGAGCCGGTCTTGCCCGGCTTGTACATGGGCACGCGGACCAGGGCCGAGCGGTTGTTGTGGCCCCAGCAGATGTAGGAGGGGGCCTCGCCGCCCGCGCCGGCGGTGCGCTCGGAGCCGCCCCAGATGCGCTTGTAGGAGTTCACCCACTGGTTGGTGACCGCGGAGATCTCCGCGGCGTGGCGCAGCAGGCCCGCGATGAAGGAGCGGCCGACCTTGGAGAGCTGGTACTCGGCGCCCGACTCGTAGAAGGCGTTGCGGTCGCCCTCGAAGAGGGACAGGTGGGTGTGCATGCCGCTGCCGGGGTGCTCGGAGAACGGCTTCGGCATGAAGGTCGCCTGGACGCCCTGCTCCAGCGCCACCTGCTTCATGACCAGGCGGAACGTCATGATGTTGTCGGCCGTGGACAGCGCGTCGGCGTAGCGCAGGTCGATCTCCTGCTGGCCGGGGGCGCCCTCGTGGTGGGAGAACTCGACCGAGATGCCCATGGACTCCAGCATGGTGATCGCCTGGCGGCGGAAGTCCATGCCGATGTTCTGCGGGGTGTGGTCGAAGTAGCCCGAGTTGTCGGCCGGGGTGGGGCGGGAGCCGTCCAGCGGGCGGTCCTTCAGCAGGAAGAACTCGATCTCGGGGTGGGTGTAGAAGGTGAAGCCCAGGTCGGAGGTGCGGGCCAGGGCGCGCTTGAGGACATAGCGCGGGTCCGCGAAGGACGGGGAGCCGTCCGGCATGAGGATGTCGCAGAACATCCGGGCGGTGCCGGGGGCCTCGGCGCGCCAGGGCAGCACCTGGAACGTGGACGGGTCCGGCTTGGCGATCATGTCGGACTCGTAGACCCGGGCGAAGCCCTCGATGGCGGAGCCGTCGAAGCCGATGCCCTCGTCGAAGGCCTGCTCCAGCTCGGCCGGGGCCACGGCAACGGACTTGAGGAAGCCCAGCACGTCCGTGAACCACAGGCGTACGAACCGGATGTCGCGCTCCTCCAACGTCCGGAGCACGAACTCCTGCTGCTTGTCCATCTTCCGCTTCCCCATCCTTGCTGGTCAGGCCGCCTGCCCCGCGCGCCACCGGGAGGCGGTCGGGCACCTGAGCATCCCACCACAACACCATTTCATGCGCGTTGCGGACCTAGATCGGCCGGCCGACCCCGGTCTGAACGGCTCGGGTACGGCAGGTGTACGGCGCTCATGCCCATCTTGCCTGCTCGCACCGACATCCGTAATGGCCGCCCGGGCACCCGGAGCGGCGCCCCGCGGGGCGCGTGCGGATCGGGCCATTCCGCAGGCATTCCTGTGACCTCCCTACAAGATCACCGGTGTACCCCATTACGATCAGCGCACCCGTCCGTCTCCCGCCTCCCAGAAGGGCCGGCCCCATGGGTTCCGCCAAGAACAAGAGCAGTGCCGCGCGCCAGGCGCGCATAGCCGAGATGCGGCGCGCCGAGCAGGCCCGCGAGCGCCGCAACCGGATCCTCACCATCGGCGCCGGCGTGGTGATCGTCTCCGCTCTGGTCGTCGGCGGTGTCGTGCTCGTGCGGTCGCAGTCCGACGGCTCAAGTGAGCAGGCGAGCGACGACAAGACGACCGGCAAGTTCGTCACCGCCGCGGACGGGGTGCGCAAGTGGGAGGGCACGCTGTCGCGCAACCACGTCACCAAGGACGTGAAGTACTCCGTGGATCCCCCGGTCGGCGGCGACCACCACCAGGCGTGGATGAACTGCAACGGGGACGTCTACACCAAGGAACTGAACAACGTGAACGCCGTGCACTCCCTGGAGCACGGCGCGGTGTGGGTGACGTACAACGTCAAGGCCGCCAAGGCCGACGTCGACAAGCTGGCCGAGAAGGTCAAGAAGACGCCGTACACGCTGATGAGCCCCAACGAGGACCAGAAGGACCCGATCATGCTGACGGCCTGGGGCCACCAGCGGACGGTGACCGGCGCGGACGACCCGAACGTGGACAAGTTCTTCCAGACGTACGTGCAGGGCGCGCAGACCCCCGAGAAGGGCGCCGCCTGCACGGGCGGACTGGCGCAGTGACGCAGGCGCAGGCCGGCTGGATCGCGGGCGCCGCGGCGGCGGTGCTCGTCGCGGCCGGCGCGATCACGTACGCGGTCGCCTCGGACGGCGACGCGGCCGCGGTGCCCGCGGCGGACTCCGCGGACGCCGGCTTCGCCCGCGACATGGCCGTCCACCACCAGCAGGCCGTGGAGATGTCGTACATCGTGCGCGACCGCACCGACGACGAGGAGATCCGGCGCCTCGCGTACGACATCGCGCAGACCCAGGCCAACCAGCGCGGCATGCTGCTGGGCTGGCTCGACCTGTGGGAGCTGCCGAAGGTGTCGGCGAAGCCGCCGATGAGCTGGATGGGCATGGGGGACGCGCCGACCCGGGGCGACGGCTCGCTGATGCCGGGCATGGCCACCGACGACGAGATGGCGAAGCTGGGCAGGCTGAACGGCAAGGCCGCCGAGGTGTACTTCCTCCAGCTGATGACCGCCCACCACAAGGGCGGCATCCACATGGCCGAGGGCTGCGTCGAGCGGTGCGCGGTGAAGGTGGAGAAGGACCTGGCGCAGGGCATGGTCGACGCGCAGCAGTCGGAGATCGACCTGATGGCGGACCTGCTGGCCGAGCGGGGCGCGAAGGCGCGCTGAGCCGCCCGGCGCCCCGCGGTGAACCGCCGCGTGCCGGGCCCGGCAACCCGTCGCGCGCATGGCCCGGTCACTCGCCGCGCGCATGGCCCGGCAACCCGTCGCGCGCATGGCCCGGCACCCGCCGCACCCCCCATCGCGTCGCTTTGACGATTACACTGGGCGCGTGCCTCAACTACGCCTCGCCCTGAACCAGATCGACTCGCGCGTCGGCGACCTCGCCGGGAACGCGGAGGCGATCCTCCGCTGGACCCGGCACTCCGCCGACCGGGGAGCGCATCTCGTGGCGTTCCCGGAGATGGCGCTGACCGGGTATCCCGTCGAGGACCTGGCCCTGCGCTCCTCCTTCGTCGAGGCGTCCCGCGCGGCGCTGCGCACGCTCGCCGCGCGGCTCGCCGAGGAGGGCTTCGGCGAGCTGCCGGTCCTCGTCGGCTACCTGGACCGCTGCGAGACCGCCCAGCCGAAGTACGGCCAGCCGGCCGGCGCCCCGCAGAACGCGGCGGCGCTGCTGCACCGCGGCGAGGTGGCGCTCACCTTCGCCAAGCACCACCTGCCCAACTACGGCGTCTTCGACGAGTTCCGCTACTTCGTGCCCGGCGACAGCATGCCCGTGGTGCGGCTGCACGGCGTCGACATCGCCCTCGCCATCTGCGAGGACCTGTGGCAGGAGGGCGGCCGGGTGCCCGCGGCCCGCTCCGCGAAGGCGGGCCTGCTGCTCTCGGTCAACGCCTCGCCCTACGAGCGCGACAAGGACGACACCCGCCTGGAGCTGGTCCGCAAGCGGGCCCAGGAGGCGGGCTGCACCACCGCCTACCTCGCCATGATGGGCGGGCAGGACGATCTGGTGTTCGACGGCGACTCGATCGTGGTCGACGCGAGCGGCGAGGTCGTCGCCCGGGCGGCCCAGTTCGCCGAGGAGTGCCTGGTCGTCGACCTGGACCTGCCCGCCGCGGCCCCCGACGCCCCGGGCGGGGTCGTGGACGACGGCCTGCGCGTCGACCGCCTGATCCTCTCGGAGGACCCCCTCCCGGCGTACCCCCCGCAGTACACCGGCGGCTGCGCGGACCGTCTCGACGACGACGAGGAGGTGTACCAGGCCCTGGTCACGGGCCTGCGCGCGTACGTCGTCAAGAACGGCTTCCGCTCCGTCCTGATCGGCCTGTCCGGCGGCATCGACTCGGCGCTGGTCGCGGCCATCGCCTGCGACGCGGTGGGCGCGCAGAACGTGTACGGCGTCTCGATGCCCTCGAAGTACTCCTCCGAGCACTCCAAGGGCGACGCGGCGGAGCTGGCCCGGCGCACCGGCCTGAACTTCCGCACGGTCCCGATCGCCCCCATGTTCGACGCGTACATGGACGCGCTCGGCCTCACCGGCCTCGCCGAGGAGAACCTCCAGTCCCGGCTGCGCGGCACCCTCCTGATGGCCATCTCCAACCAGGAGGGCCACCTCGTGCTGGCCCCCGGCAACAAGTCCGAGCTGGCGGTGGGCTACTCCACCCTGTACGGCGACTCGGTCGGCGCGTACGGCCCCATCAAGGACGTCTACAAGACCTCGGTCTTCCGCCTCGCGCGCTGGCGCAACCGGGCGGCCGAGGAGCGCGGCGAGACCCCGCCGATCCCCGAGAACTCCCTCACCAAGCCGCCGAGCGCGGAGCTGCGCCCCGGCCAGGTCGACACCGACTCGCTGCCGGACTACCCCGTCCTCGACGCCATCCTGGAGCGCTACGTCGACCGCGACGAGGGCGCCGACACGATCGCCGCGGCCGGCTTCGACCCGGACCTGGTGACCCGCACCCTCCGCCTGGTGGACACCGCCGAGTACAAGCGCCGCCAGTACCCGCCGGGGACGAAGATCTCCCCCAAGGGCTTCGGCAAGGACCGGCGGCTGCCGATCACGAACGGGTGGCGGGAGACGGCGTGACGGCGGTGGCGTGACGGCGGCGGTGTCCGCTACCGGGCGGCACGGTCCCGGGACCGTGCCGCGCCAGGGGTCCCGAAGGCCGCCGCCCATCGGCTACTGCTGCTGCTTGCGCGCCAGTTCCGCCAGTACCCGGTACAGCGGCTCCTCGGCGCGGCGGCGGTACTCCTGGATGGACCAGCCGTTGCCGTCCGGGTCGTTGAAGTACATGAAGGTGGCGCCGTCGTCGGGGGCGTAGCGGACCGGCTCGGAGACCTCCAGGCCGCGGCCGGTCAGCTCCGCGCGGGCCGCCTCGATGTCGGCCACGCACAGCTGGAGGCCCTGGTAGGAGCCGGGTGCCGGCTTGGGGCCCCTGGTCAGTTCCCAGACGCTGTCGCCGAGGGCGATGGAGCAGCCGGAGCCGGGCGGGGTCAGCTGGACGATGCGCATGCCCGGCATGACCTCCTGGTCGATGTCGACGTGGAAGCCGACCTTGTCGCGGTAGAAGTCCCGGGCGCGGTCGATGTCGCTCACGGGCAGCGGGATCACTTCGAGGGTCAGGGCCATGTCCATCACGTGACTCCTTCGTCGACGCGGGCGTCCTGTGCGGCCGGCCGCCGGACCGCGATCCCGGCCGGCTGGACGGCTGTCCCTTACCGAAGCCGAAAACCGTGCGCGGCGCCACCGAAAACACGACGGCGTGCCCGGGGCCGCGGCGGAGGGCGCGGCCCCCGGTCCCGGGCGTCGGTGCCGGGCGTCGGCGCGACCGCGGGTTCGCCGCCAGGTCGCGGTCGTGGCCGGGGCTCTTCCGCCCGCCGGACTCATCGCGGCCCCAGCCCCCGGTCCCGGGCGTCGGTGCCGGTCGTCGGCGCGACCGCGGGTTCGCCGCCAGGTCACGGTCGTGGCCGGGGCTCTTCCGCCCGCCGGACTCATCGCGGCCCCCGCACACCGCTGAGGTTAGGCTCGGCTCGTACGACAGTGATCTCGTACGAGATGTGGACCGGAACGGGAGGCTGGGATGACGGCGCCGGGGCGCAGGAGCAGTACCTTCACGCGGCTGCTGCGGCACGGTTTCACCGACGCCACCTCCGCCGAGCGGCTGCTGGACAGCCCCGAGCTGGCAGCCGTGCGCGACGACCCGGTCCTGCTGGAGGCGCTGGGCGCCACCGCCGACCCCGATCTCGCCCTGCGGGGGCTCGTCCGGCTGCTGGAGGCCCAGCCGGACCCGGCCGCCCGCCGCGCGCTGCTCGACACGGTGACAGCGGCCAAGCCGCTGCGCGACCGGCTGCTCGGCGTGCTCGGCGCGTCCGCCGCGCTCGGCGAGCACCTGGCCCGGCACGCGGGCGACTGGCAGGCGCTGGTGATGTACGAGCCGCGGGACCTGCATCCGGGCGTCGAGGAGTTCGAGCGGCAACTGGCCGAGGCCGGCGACCCCGTCGCGCTGCGGATCGCCTACCGGCGCTGCCTGCTGTCCATCGCCGCCCGCGACGTGTGCGGCACGACCGACGTCGCCGAGACCGCCGCCGAACTGGCCGACCTGGCCACCGCCACGCTGCGCGCCGCCCTCCGGCTGGCCGAGGCCGCCGCGCCCGAGGACGCCGCGCTGTGCCGCCTCGCGGTGATCGCGATGGGCAAGTGCGGCGGGCACGAGCTGAACTACGTCTCCGACGTGGACGTCATCTTCGTCGGCGAGGCCGTGGACGGCGCCGACGAGAGCAAGGCCCTCAAGGCCGCCACCAAGCTCGCCTCGCACCTGATGCGGATCTGCTCCGAGACCACCGTCGAGGGCTCCATCTGGCCGGTCGACGCCAATCTGCGCCCCGAGGGACGCAACGGCCCGCTCGTGCGCACCCTCTCCAGCCACCTCGCCTACTACCAGCGGTGGGCCAAGACCTGGGAGTTCCAGGCCCTGCTCAAGGCCCGGCCCGTGGCCGGCGACCGGGAGCTGGGGGCGCAGTACGTCGCCGCCCTCGAACCCCTCGTGTGGCAGGCCGCCGAGCGGGAGAACTTCGTCGCCGACGTACAGAAGATGCGGCGGCGCGTGGTGGAGAACATCCCGGTCGCCGAGGTCGAGCGCGAGCTGAAGCTGGGGCCGGGCGGGCTGCGGGACGTCGAGTTCGCCGTCCAGCTGCTCCAGCTGGTGCACGGGCGGGCCGACGCCTCCCTGCGCAGCGGCACCACCCTCGACGCGCTGCGGGCGCTGGCCGCCGGCGGGTACGTGGGCCGCGCGGACGCCGCCCAGCTGGAGGACGCGTACCGCTTCCTGCGGTCGATGGAGCACCGCATCCAGCTCTACCGGCTGCGCCGCACCCACCTCGTCCCGGAGGACGAGGCCGACCAGCGGCGCCTCGGCCGCTCGCTGGGCCTGCGCACCGACCCGGTCGGCGAGCTGAACCGCGAGTGGAAACGGCACGCGGCCGTCGTGCGCCGGCTGCACGAGAAGCTGTTCTACCGGCCGCTGCTCGACGCGGTCGCCCAGCTCGCCCCCGGCGAGGCCCGGCTCAGCCCCGAGGCCGCGCGGGAACGGCTCGTCGCGCTCGGGTACGCCGACCCCGCCTCCGCGCTGCGCCACCTGGAGGCGCTGGCCTCCGGCGTGTCCCGCAAGGCAGCCATCCAGCGCACCCTGCTGCCGGTGCTGCTCGGCTGGTTCGCGGACTCCGCCGACCCGGACGCGGGCCTGCTCAACTTCCGCAAGGTGTCCGACGCGCTCGGCAAGACGCCCTGGTATCTGCGGCTGCTGCGCGACGAGGGCGCCGCCGCGCAGAACCTCGCCCGCGTGCTGTCCGCCGGCCGGCTCGCCCCCGACCTGCTGATGCGCGCGCCCGAGGCGGTCGCGCTGCTCGGCGACGGCGACGGCGGCGGTGGCCTGGAGCCGCGCGGCCGGGCCCACCTGGAGCAGGAGATCCTGGCCGCCGTCGGCCGCGCGGACGGCGCCGAGCAGGCGGTCACCGCGGCGCGCGGCGTCCGCCGCCGCGAACTGTTCCGTACCGCCGCCGCCGACATCGTCGGCTCCTACGGCACCGAGGACCGCCCCGCCGAGGCCGACCAGGGCGCCCTGGTCGACCGGGTCGGCGCGGCCGTGTCCGACCTGACCGCCGCGACCATCGCCGGCACCCTGCGCGCCGTGGTCCGTGACAACTGGGGCGACGACCTGCCGACCCGGTTCGCCGTCATCGGCATGGGCCGCTTCGGCGGGCACGAACTCGGCTACGGCTCCGACGCGGACGTCCTGTTCGTGCACGAGCCGCGCGAGGGCGTCGACGAGCGGGAGGCCGGACAGGCCGCGAACCGGGTCGTCTCCGAGATGCGCCGCCTGCTGCAGATCCCCAGCGCCGACCCGCCCCTGCTGATCGACGCGGACCTGCGCCCCGAGGGCAAGTCGGGGCCGCTGGTCCGCTCCCTGAAGTCGTACGAGGCCTACTACCGGCGCTGGTCCCTGGTCTGGGAGTCCCAGGCGCTGCTGCGGGCCGAGCCGGTCGCCGGGGACGCGGACCTGGGCCGCCGGTTCGTCGGGCTGATCGACCCGCTGCGCTACCCCGCGCGCGGGCTCGACGACGACGCCGTACGCGAGATCCGGCGGCTGAAGGCCCGCATGGAGTCCGAGCGGCTGCCCCGCGGGGTCGACCCCAAGCTGCACGCCAAGCTGGGACCGGGCGGCCTCTCCGACGTCGAGTGGACCGTCCAGCTCCTGCAGATGCGGCACGGCGCCGCCCACGAGGCACTGCGCACCACCCGGACCCGCGAGGCGCTGGCCGCGGCCCGCGAGGCCGGTCTGATCTCCGCCGAGAACGCCGCGGTCCTGGACGAGGCGTGGGTGCTCGCCACCCGGGTGCGCAACGCGGTGATGCTGGTCCGGGGCCGGGCCGGCGACACCTTCCCGACGGACCCGCGCGAACTGGCCGCCGTGGGCCGCTACCTCGGATACGGCCCCGGCCACGCCGGCGACATGCTCGACGCCTACCGCCGCACGACGCGCCGCGCGCGGGGCGTGGTCGAGGAGCTGTTCTACGGGGCCTGAGTGGCCGCGGTGCCCCGCTCCGGGACGTCAGGCTCGGGGACGCCACGCTCCGCGGCGCCGGTCCTCGGCACGCCCCGCTCCGGGATGCCAGGCTGTCGGGCGTCACGCTCGGGGACGCCGTTCTCCGGGATGCCAGGCTGCCGCGCGTCGCGCTCCGGGGCGCCGGTCCTCGGGACGTCCCGCTCCGGGATGCCAGGCTGCCGGGCGTCACGCTCGGGGACGCCGTTCTCCGGGATGCCAGGCTGCCGCGCGTCGCGCTCCGGGGCGCCGGTCCTCGGGATGTCCCGCTCCGGGATGCCAGGCTGCCGGGCGTCACGCTCGGGGACGCCGTTCTCCGGGATGCCAGGCTGCCGCGCGTCGCGCTCCGGGGCGCCGGTCC